>CAZYVR010000001.1:0-76291 GCA_964651145.1 uncultured Victivallales bacterium
CCGGGCTTAAACTGTTCCGGCATATATACCCATTTCCCTATAGCCTACAGAACTGGCAGCCAAATAACGGAAAAACAGGTTGAAAGTTTTTTGAAATTGCTCAATGCCCTGAAGTCAAAAGGGATTGTTTTTTCAAAAGTGCATATTGCCAACAGCGATGCCATCAATAATTTTCCGCTCACATTTTGTCAGCCATTCAATTATGTAAGGACAGGAATCAATCTTTACGGCTCTTTCGACAACGAAGGGAAACGGATACTCAAGCTGAAGTCGATCCTTTCTCTAAAAACCAGACTTGTCGGAGCAAGAACTTTGCCCGCCGGAATGAGCATAGGCTATGGCTGTACTTGCACATTGTCCAAGGACACAAAAGTCGGAACTGTTTCCGCTGGATATGCCGACGGCCTTCCAATGGGGCTGTCAAACAGGGGATATGTTATTATAGACGGATGCTTGTGCCCTGTTCTTGGAAGGGTTTCTATGGATTACACCACTGTTTCGTTGGAAAATGTGCCCGACGCAAAATGCGGAGACGAAGTCATATGTCTTGGCGGAGAGGGGCCGAACGCAATATCCGTGGAACATTGGGCGCAATTAAAAGGCACTCACGCATATGATGTGATATGCTCGTTTGGGACAAGGGTCGCCCGCCGCTATGTAGAAGATTGATTAATTGCAAACTACAATATATGGTGTTATTAAACCGCTCGAGACGCGAGGTATGAATAGGCTTCATTTATCACTGTCATAACCTTTGTGTCTCCGCCAACATCAGGATGGAATTTTTTGGCCATCAGCTTCATTCTTTTCACAAGGTCATGCTTGTCGATTGTCAGGTCAAGATCAAAAAGGTCGCGGTAGGCTTCTTCCTGTCCGGCTCCCCTGCTGCGTCTTTCAATCTGCCTGAAATAGCTGATTGACATTGCGTCAAGTTTAATCTCAAATTGTTTCCGCTTTATTTCAGCGCGGAGAGACAAGCTTGTGGCAAATTTGACCACAAAATTAAGAATTCTTCTTTTGTCAAAACCCGAGAATTTGCCGAGCGCCGTAAAGGCTATGTTTTCATGCGCGTCCATATGCCACAAAATGCACGAATCCTTTTCGTAGGGGTTTGAGGTTACTTGAAAATGATAATTGTCCACGTTTATTTCCGTAAGTATTTTTGCTTTGCTTCTGGAAATCATAATTTAAAATCTCTATATAGTTTGCCTGTTTAGAATTAAGATACGCTACGCCATCCTCTGGAAGATTATAAAAAAAGACACAATAATCCTTCAGAGTATGGAAAAGGCAATTTGGTGGGTGGTACAAATACCATTTCCTTAGAATTCTTCAAAATAATACACAATGGAGTGGGTTGCAAGCTTTAAAACAACAATATATAGATTTTTTTGCCTATTTTGACAAGGCAATGGGGTAGCCAGAAGTCTTGAAAAAATAAAAAAGCCGGTGGCTAAGCCACTTTTGAACCCACTTAGTGGGGGCGACAGCGCGCATGGCGCGTTAAAAGTCTGTAGCTTGTTGGGGCGCGAAGCGACAACAAGCTTTATTTCGTTGCAGCGCCAGCTCTTTGGACTTTTGGCGGCTCCGACTGTTTATTCTCTATCCAATATAATAACGCTTTTAAAAACATAAAAGTTGTTGTAAACTATTTAAAGTTTAGAAAATAATTTTTTTGCATTGGCTTGCCAATTTGCAAAGCAGCTTTGATCAGGAAGAACAACATTAAGAAGTAAAGGTAATGGGCACATGAAACTGAGTCTTAAATTGCAGTTTACACATTTAGCCGTAGGTATAATTCCGCTTGTTATTGTAATGGCAATAGGATACTATTTTTCCAATAAAGTCCTTGACAAAATAATCAATATGAGCAGAGACGACATAAAACATGAGGCAGCCAATAAGCTGAGCGCTGTTCAGACTTTAAAAATTGCCAATATGCAAAGACTGATCCAAAAATTCAAAAGCGATGCTACAGCGCTGTCAGAAAACGTTCATGTGGAGGAAATGTTTAAAGAGTTGAAAATGTATCATAACAGCATTCATGCCGGGAAAGAGACTTTTTTCAATGTTGATTCTCCGCTCTATAAGCAGATTTACAATAAATACTATCATTTTTTTGAGGATTGTTGCAAAAACTATGGCTATTATGACATCTTTCTCATTTGTGCGGCGCATGGACATGTAATGTACACAAAAGCTTGGGAAAAGGACTTGGGAACCAACTTGGATTCCGGGCAATACAACAAATCCGGGCTTGCCAGGTGCTGGCGAAAAGCTTTGGATTCCGCCAAAGTGTCTATTGTCGATTTTGAAAAATATGCTCCCAGCCAGAACGCGCAGACTGCGTTCATAGGCATTCCCGTAAAGGACGAATCAGGCAAGGTTATTTATGTTCTGGCTGTGCAGATGGCAACTCGCAATATAAACAGCATTGTCCAGGAAAAAGTAGGAATGGGCAAGACTGGGGAATCTTATATTGTTGGACGCAACAACGGCAAGACTTATCTTTGCAGTGACCGTGCCATAAAAGACGGGAAAGTCGGCGACCCAAAATCAGGGGAATTTATAAATCTGGCTTTTGACGGCAAATCGGGCATAGCGCAAAAAACAGGAAGCACAGGCAAAAAAGAAATAGTTGCATATGCGCCGTTAAAAATACCCGGCCTTGACTGGGTTCTTATAAGCAATATTGGCGAGGAAGAAATTTTCGCGGCAGTGAACAGAATGATAAAAGAAGGCAATCAGGCAAAAAAACAACTTTTGCTTATAAGCTGCGGCTTTGCTTTTCTTGCCTTTGTTGTTATTTGCATTGTTGCCCACTTTATTGTGCGTTCTGTGTCCAATCCTGTGGCTTCTGCTGTTTCTGATTTAAGCAAAGGTTCCCGACAGTTGGCGGACGCTTCAAGTCAGGTGGCATCCTCAAGCCAGTCAATGTCCGAAGGCGCAAGCGAACAGGCTTCAAGTCTGGAAGAAATTTCAAGCAGTCTGGAGGAAATGGCCGCCATGACAAAACAGAATGCGGACAGCTCCAAACACGCCATTGAACTCATGAAAACAGCCAAGGCAATAGTTGGCAAAGGGCTTGAAGGCGCCAGCAATATGAGCTCCGCCATAGATCAGATAAAAAAATCCTCTGACAAAACTGCCAAAATAATAAAGACTATTGACGAAATAGCTTTTCAGACAAACTTGCTTGCTTTGAACGCGGCGGTCGAAGCCGCACGCGCCGGCGAAGCCGGAAAAGGATTTGCGGTTGTAGCCGAAGAAGTAAGAAACCTTGCACAACGCAGCGCGAACGCGGCAAAGGACACTTCTTCCCTTATAGAGAATTCAAGGACGCTGGCGGACAATGGCGTAAAAGTGTCATCTGAACTGACCGAAAATTTTATGAAGATTGTGGACTCAACTGAAGAAGTCAACGCGCTGATAGGCGAGATTTCAGCCGCCAGCAATGAGCAGTCTCAGGGCATAAATGAAATCAACACCGGCGTGGCGCAACTCAACAACGTGACTCAAAGCAACGCGGCCAATTCTGAAGAATCCGCCGCCGCCAGCGAAGAGCTTTTCGCGCAGGCAGGCGAACTCGGCAAAGTGGTTGTTTCTTTGAGCGGCATTATTGACGGAGAAAAAAACGGAGAAAATAGAGCCAGGCTTTTGGCCTCCTCCTCAACGGGAACAAGCGAAAAGTCATGGGAAACAAACAACACTCCAAGCCAGGCTCCAAGTTATTTGGCTACCCAGGCTCCAGTCCCGACTTTGGCCCAGGCAAAAGCAAAAAGCAAAATAGACAATCCTGAAAAGATCATTCCTCTTGATGACAATGATTTTTCAGACTTTTGAAGAAAGCTCGGAAGGAAGCAATCCTATATATGGCAGGTTCCGGTAGCGCTCATTGTAGTCAAGACCGTAGCCTACCACAAATTTGTCGGGTATATCAAATCCTGCATAGTCGCTTTTCAAGTCAATTATTCTTCGGGACGGCTTGTCCAGGAGCATGCATATTCTGATGTCCGCCGGATTTTGCTTTTCAACAAATTCTTTTACTTTTGATATTGTTCTGCCAGTGTCAAGAATGTCATCCACAATCAAAACATGCCGTCCGCTTATGTCCAGCTTCAGTTTTGTTTGCAACTCGACTTCTCTGGAACTTTCCGTTCCTGAATAAGAAGCGGCCGATACGACGTCCAAGTGAAGGGGCAAGCGTATTTTTCTTATAAGGTCGGCCGCAAAAATGACGGCTCCGTTGGAAATGGCTATAATATTTAAAAGTTTGTTTTTGTAATCTTTTGTTATTTCCTCACCCAGTTCGGCAACTCTTTCAGAAATGCGCTCTTGAGAGATAAAAACTTCAGGGTCAGGATAATATGTCATTTGCTTTTAGTTTCCGCTTTTTTTTCCAGCGGTTTTTTGAGTTGGCCGGAATTTGTTTCTTGCTTCTTGGGGGCCTTTTCTGTTTTTTTGATGCTCTCTCTAAATTTTTTGAGTTCAGCTTCCGCCTTTTCTTTCTCCAGTTCCGCTTGAGCCTTTTCTGCTTTCGCCCTGACTATGGCTGCATGAATTTTTGCTTTTTGCTCTTCCATTTCCCTGGCTTTTTCCTGACTATTTTCTTTTTTCAACTTCAAGTTTTCTTTTTTTGAGTGTGCTTCTTCTTTAAGCTTTTTTTCTTTCAGGATTTTCAGTTCTTTCAACTCTTCTTTTTTCAGGCACTCAATCTCGATCTTTACGTTTTTTACAAATTTGGCTGAGGCTTCTGACATTGCCAATGCAAAAACTTCGGCGGAGGCGACTTTTGAAACTATGAAACTTTCGCTGTAAGTTCTTGATTTTTCAACCAATGTTTTATTGTCACGGCTGCGTTTTATCGTATATTTGATACCCAAGTGAGCCTGATTTTTTTGCAAGTCGATTTCAAAAGAGAAAATTACCCCCTGTAAAGTAAATTTAATATCATTGACTGATTCGGTGGCGGAGCCGCAGCTGAAGGCTGCCTGAGCATAGCGGGTCAACATAAATCCCGGAGGCTGAGCCCATTTGTTATAGTCGTCCACAAGTATCTTGTTGGAATCCAGGCGATAAATCATCTTGTACTTGCTTGAAGCCTCCATCCCGAAAAGCAAAACATTCACATCGACGCCATCCGGGCATATTTGCCATGGATTGCTAAGGTCATAATACTCCACAGGACGGTATGGCTCTGTTTGGAGGAAGCAGCCTGAGCACATAAAAATAGAGGCGCAGCCAAAAAGAACCGCGCAAATGTTTAAGCTTGCGGATGTTTTATCTTTCATTTTTTTCAATCTCCTTTGAAGGCAGCGGTGGAATCCGAAGCCTTTGGCCTATAACAAGCTGAGCTTCCGACGGCAACAGATTGCTGTTTGTTTTAAAAATAAGTTTATAATATTTTGGAGTTCCATAAATATTCTTTGAAATCTTTCGTAATGTATCACCATTCTTTACGGTATAAAATTTTGGAAGGGCATTTTTTTTCTTTGCCGCGACTTTTCTGGCTGGCTGTGGAATATCTTTCCGGTCGACTAATGTTATCCCGGCATTGATTGGCTTTTCTTTAGTTTGCTTTTTTGTTTGTTTTTGCAGAGGAGTTGTTGCTGGATACTTTTTCTTTTGTTCTTTGTTTTTCCTGAGAATGTATGTTTTCATCATCTTGTTTTGTTTGCGGAGTTTTTCCAATTCAGCTACTGTTTCAGGCGGAAGCTTGTTGTCTTTGTATTTTTCTTTCAACATCAGATAATACTTTTTTTCCGAGCCCTCAAGGTAGCCATACACTGTTTGCGCGTCCTGCGATTCGGGCGAGTATTTCAAATACTGCCGGTAGTGATAAATAGCCAACAGCGGGGAATCCAGATGAATGTCATAAAGAGTGGCTATTTCATTATGGGCTTTCGCTGACTTGGGATTGATTAAAAGGTATTTTTCATAAAGCTTTGCGGCTTCCACATAATTGTTGTTGTTGCGCGCGCGTTTGGCTTTGACAAAATGCGGATGATTGCGTTCGCTTGATGAAAAGTCGCCGCAGGACGTCAACAGCGCCAGGCTGGCTGAAAAGCTTAACAGTATTGTAAATTTGCGCATATGTTCCTCATTTTTTCGACTGACAATTAATATAGCATGACAGAGGCAATTGCAAAGGAATATCAAGGGGAATCGCTTTTTTGAAATATCAGGAGCGACGCCCCGCATATGGCCGCCGTCTCCGCGCGCATTGTCCATGGGCCTATTCTGAGTTTCTTTGCGCCGGATTCTATCATGGACTGCTCCTCCTTTTCAGAAAAGCCTCCTTCCGGCCCCACAAACCATGCGGCGTTTGCATTTTCCTTGTTTATAGCGCAGTCCGGAGCGTCCGGCGACCCATAATAGGCGTCTAGCCCCTCATCAGAGACGCGCCTCAATGCTTCGGCAAGTTTTGTGGGCGGGCTGATGATTGGCAAATATGGATTTTTTGACTGCTTGCAAGCCTCTTTCAGCAAAGTTTTCCAGCGTTCAATGACAGAATCTTTTTCGGGTTCAGCCACGGAGCGTTCTGTAAAAATAGGCGAAATGCTCCATACTCCCGTCTCGGCGCATTGCTTCAGGAGCGAATCCATTTTCTGTTTGCGCGGAGGAGCCGCGAACAAATGCAGCTTGACTTCCGGCTCGGGAATCATTTTTTTTGACACAATTTTTATATTTTGGCCTGCTTCAATTTCAGCAATGGCAAACGTGCCTTTGCCGTCAAGCAATTCTATTTTGTCGCCTGACTTTGCGCGCATAGTCTTGAAAAGATGCGCGGACTCCCGCTTTTCCAGTTCAACGCATTTGCCCGCTTCAGATATTGTCTCGCAAAAAAAACAGCGCATTGCCGCTCCATAGTTGTTCAGGCAATAATCTAAGGCTTGAAGGGCAAAACTCAAAGCGGCATATTAAAAAACAACAAAGGAGCTTGACAAAACTCCTTTGTTATGATACACTATGTAGTGTATTGATTGAATGTATTAATGTTATTAATAATTGAGTTGACAATAATGACAAAAGCGGAAAAAATTTATCCTGAACTGAAAAAAATGATAACGGAGCTTTCTCCGGGTTCCAGAATTCCGTCTGTAAGAGTTATGATGAAAAAATTCCACGTCAGTCAGTCAACAATTGATCAGGCAATGGGAAAATTCAAAGACGAAGGCCTTGTAGTCACTTATGTTGGCGACGGCACATACACTAAAGGTTATAATGAAAAAAAAGAAAGCTTGATGATAGGCGTTGCCGTGTCGAATTATCCATCCCCACTGGCCATAAATCTCATAAGAAAAACAGAAGAAGAGATAGCAAAAGCAGGGCACTCCAGCAAAATTATCAGATACGACTGGCGCGAGCCGCTTTCAGCGTCAATTGACGCAAAGCCGCTTGATGCTCTTATGCTGTCGCCGGATGCTCTTTTTTCCGCTCAGGACTTTTTTTATATTAATAAGCTAAAAATTCCCACAGTTATTTTAGGCTTTCGCCTGAAGGGAATTGACATTGACACAGTGGGATCTGACAACGAGTACGGCGGCGCGCTTGTGGCGGACTGTTTTATAAAGTCGAATCATAAAAAAATGGCCATTCTTCTTGCGGAGCCTGACAACGTTATATTCCAAAGCCGCCGGGAAGGATTCATCAAGCATGCGCGCCTTTCCGGCATTGATGAAGTGGAGCTGATTAACACAAACACTCAATCAGGCGAAGATGCGTTTGCCAAAGCTTATTCGGTCATGAGCGATATTTTTAAGAGCAATAATTTTGACTTCAATGCCTTGTTTGTATTGAGCGACGGCAGTGCGCTTGGCGCTTTGAAGGCCGCTCATGACAATGCTCTGCGCTTGCCCGATGATCTTAGCTTGATTGGGTACGATGACATTCCGGAAGCCGAATACTATTTCCCTGCCCTTTCGACTGTTCGGCAAAATTTGTCAGAATGGGGAAAAGAGGCAGTGAAAATCATAATCAAAAGACTCGCCGGACACAATGGATCGTCAACTCAGAAAATAGTATTCCCTGAAATAATTTTGAGGGACACCACCGCGCCAGACACGTCTTTTAACGTCACGAAGGAGATTTCCAATGAGGAAGCACAAATTAAGGTTGTGTAATTCAACAAGATTTACACTTATCGAATTGCTCGTTGTAATTGCCATAATAGCCATCCTTGCGAGCATGCTTCTGCCAGCCCTAGGAAAGGCGAGGGATGTCGCAAAAAAATCATTTTGCGCCAACAATCTCAAACAAATTTTTCTGGCACAAAACGGCTATGCCGGAGACTATGGATGGTATATGCCCGGCCTGCTTGACCCAAGCGAAAGCTATAATCAGCATTGCTGGACTCACAAACTTCGCGAATATATGGGAAATGATGAAGTTCCAACAAGCTGGACGGACATGATACGGCTTAACAGGCTGTCCTTCTATTGGTGTCCAAACACCAGAGACGGAGGCAATGACACGCTTTCATATGCAGTAAACAGTTTTGGCTATCTTAAGAACTATTTTGGACTGAAGCCATGCAAGCCGTCCACTTCCGGCACAGCGGACTCGTCGGCTTACATGATCAAGCCAGACTCGTCTTCCAGAATACCCCCCTCGAAGACCATGTTCTTCAGCGAGCTTGGAATTTCCGTGTCAAGTTCAAACGGATATGTGCACCACTCAATTAGGAATGGCACATATTTTAATGGCACGGATGGCAGCACGGAGCCGGCTTTCAGGCATGGCGGCAAAAAAAATGTTCTTTGGCTTGACGGACATGTTAATTCAGTCAAGCGGAATGAAATGGAATGGCACAACTACATCAAATAAAGGAAATATCTATGACAAAAAAACATCTGTTAAGCGTGTTCTTTTCTGCGTTTTTCTCTCTTGTTTTATCTGCTGAAAAAATGGAAAATTTTGAAAACAGGCCGGAGCTAAAGGTATATAAAGGCGAAGAAAGAGGGGGCTCTTTTGAATTGGCCGAAGCCCCTGACTCAAAAGGAATGTCTGGGAAAGCTTCGTGGAAAGACAAGCATTTTAAATACAATGAATACAGCTTTAAAAAGTCCTTGAAGCTGCCCGAAAACAAAGATGAGCTCAAAGGAGTCTTGAGCGTTTGGATATACAGCCCAGGCACAAAAAAAGTCAAAAACATTGGCCTGAGGCTAAGAGACACCAAAGGGGAAATGTTTCAATGGAACCGCAAAAAAACGGATGTTCTGGCGAATAAAGGCTGGCACAAATTTGTCTTTGACTTGAAGCCTGGTAATTTTGACGTCTCATGGGGACGCAAAGCCGACCGCAATATTGATTTGCCCATTTTTTTGCATGGCTTTTCCATAGACTATAATCCGAAGGCTCCTGGAAAAGGGGAAGTTTATTTCGATGAAATTGAATACATGCCAGCCAAAGACACCAAAATAAGCTCTTATGAAGCTCTTTATAATTTTGACAGAAAAGAGAAGTGGTTTACTTGGAATTGGAAAGACAAAAAATTTGAAATCAAGCCTGAAAAAGATTGCGTCGCCTTTGCTCGCAAGCCTTCTCCCCAAAAAACTTATTATCCGCTTGTCTCCAGAAAGATGAGCCTTTTGCCTGCTGGTCGACTGAACAGAATTGAGCTTCAAGCCAACTATGAAGGCTCGGGGAAAAGTTCTATTGCAATTGATCTGTTTGACTCCGCCAACAAAAGGTTCAGGCTTCCTTTTACGCAGCTTGCTCCTGGCAATAATAAGTTGCTATGGGACATGACGAAGGAAAACAAAAAATTTAAGCCTCCATTTCATATAAAAGACATAATGTTTTTATGTGCTCCTTCAGAAAAAGAGACTGTGTTGAAGCTTTTTTCTTTAAACATAGAACAAAAGCTAAGTCCCATGGAATGCATTAAAATAGATATGGAAACAGGAACGCCCATACATGTTTTAAAGGCCGGAGAAGAGAAAAAGCTTGCCTTGAAATTGACGAACACAGCAAACAAAACATTAAGTTTTGTTATGGAGGCAAAACTCAGTGATTTTTTCTGCGAAAATACTGTTTTGATTAAGAACTTTGTTGTTCCAGCACAGTCCCAAATAGTTTGGCCCATTCCATTTATTCCCAGAAAATATGGGATATGGCAACTTGATTGCGCTCTCAGAGAAACAGGAGAAAAAGAAATAACCTGCAAGCGCCGCTCTTTTGCTTATATGAATCCTGCTGGACCGACTCCAGGCAAGGCAAAAGGCTTTCTTTTTGGAATATGCACGCATACAGAAAGATGGAGCTGGAAGGATCATGAATTGGAGGTTCTTGCCGCTGTTTTGTGCGGAGCCAAAGTTGTGAGAACGGGCGTTACATGGGGAAGCCTTGAAAAAGAGAAAGGCCAATGGGATTGGGCTCTTATGGATAGGTTGGTCAAACTCTACTGGGAAAAAGGCATAGAGCTGCAAACGATTTTTGCCTTCACCCCCAAATGGGCTGCTCCAGAAAACGCTCAGAAAAGTCCCAAATGGACTGATTGGAGCCGCGCGGTTCCACAAATGGACGCATGGAGAAATTATGTCTCAACATTTTCAAAGCGCTACAATGGGAAAATAAGATTTCTGGAGGTCTGGAACGAGCCTGATCTTTCCGGCTTTTTCAAGGGGAAACCTGAGGAATATATTCAAATGCTCAAAGCGGCATATGAGGAGGTTAAGAAAGTAAATCCTGACCTAAAAGTAATGACCGGCGGCTTTGCCACTCTTCGATATCATCCTGGAAAAAAATATCCTGATATGCACGAGCAAGTAATAGAAAAAGCTCAAGACTGGTTTGACATACATGCCTTCCATCAGCATGGCACTTTTGGAACCTTTCAGCCTGAAGTTGACGGAATGTTGACTGAAATAAGGAAAAAACTTAAATCACACAAGCCCTTGTACTTCAACGAAACAGCTGTGAGTTCAATGGATGACACACAGAAGGCACAAGCGGAAACTCTCTTCAAAAAAATCATGTTTTCCTTTGCCAGGGGCGCCATGGGATACACATGGTATGACTTGAGAAACGATGGCTATAATCCAAAGAACGGCGAGCATAATTATGGACTGTTGACAAATGATTTTTATCCTAAAGCAGCTTATCCGGTATTTAATGCCCTTGCTCTGAATTTTTCAGACAAAAAGTTTTTGGAGCAACTGGACGCTGGAAAGAATCGTTTTGCTTTTGTGTTTGACGGAAATGGCGAGCAAATAGTTGCTTCATGGAACGAGGAGACAGCTACTGCCGACGAGCATCTTATAATAAAAACAAACGCCTCAAAAGCTTATTTTATGGATATTATGGGCAACAAAAAGCCATTGCCAGTTAAAGAAAATATGGTGGTCGTCAAAATTTCTTCAATGCCTTCCTGCACTGTTCTGGAAGGAGCAAAAGAGAATGCGGAAATTATAGGAAACATGGTTAAGGTAACTGAAAAAGAAAATATAATTCCTGGGCGCACGGCAAAAATAACCGTAGAGCTCTTAAATCCTTTCAGCAAAAAGCATGAATACAAAATCAATTGGCTTGTGCCTGAAGGAATTGAAACAACAAAGATTGCGGACAGCTTCTCTATATTGCCGAAAAGCAAAAAGACAATTCAGATTGTGGCAATCCTCGACAAGAAAGCCGCAGTTTTGCTAAATGACAAATTTGTTTTGGAGCTTTACTATGAGATTAAAGGAACAGATTGGAAAGGCAACGTTCCTGTTCCATTAAGCGTGGCTAAGCTTTTTCCGCCCAACGCGGATAATAAAAGGCCTGCCGACTTTATAATCGACAAGCGGGAGAATGTTTTTAATTTTTCGGAAAACAATCCAGCTACTGCGCATTTGAACTGGAAGGGGCCCGAGGACTTGAGCGCAAAAATTTGGCTCGGAAAAGAAGACGATTCATTAACCGTCAAGATCAAGGTTGTGGACGATGTATTTACCCAAAAATGGAAAGGCGGCAATGTCTGGAAAGGAGACAATGTTCAGATGGCTCTGCAAATTCCAGGACAACAAGGCTTCTGGGAGCTTGGGCTTACAAGATTGGCTGACGGCTCCGCTGAAGTTTACAACTGGGCAAGACCCTCAGGGTTTGATGATCCTTCTTTGGATACAGGTTTGATCACAGAAAAATTGAATGATGGAATTATTTATAAAGCTTCTCTGCCTTTCAAGGCTTTCGGACTTTCAAAAGAAATTCTTGAGAAAGGCATAAAGTTTAACCTGATAATCAATGACAATGATGGCGAAGCAAGAGAGGGATGGATTCAAATAGCCCCCGGCATCGGAGACAGCAAGAACCCAGAGCCTTTTCCGTTTGTTGTGCTTGACAAGTGACGCAACAAAAAGCTCTTTATTTAAGCCCGTATTTTCTTTTTTTGCGGTAGAGTGTGCTGCGTCCGACATTCAGGATTTTTGAGGCTTTGCTCATGTTCCCGTTTGCCATTTTGAAAGCTTTTTGATACAGAGCCTTTTCGCTTTCCGCCATGCCTTGGCGCTCCTGATGCAATGGGTCGTTATTGCTTTGGGATTCGGGCGGCTCGGTGTAAAGCAGAGCCATGCGGAGTTGCCCGGGGAGGTCTTTCCAGTCAAGAACGTCTTCTCCGGAGTTGAGCATCACGGCAAATTCGATGGCGTTCCTGAGTTCCCTGATATTGCCGGGCCATGGATAAGTTTTCAGTTTTTCCATTATCTGAGGAGTCGCGCCCTTTACCTTTTTGCCCATCACCTCGTTGAAGTATTCAATGAAATTCTGGATCAGCTCCGGGATGTCGTCGCTGCTGTCCGCTAGTGACGGCAAGCGTATTGAAGACACGTTCAGGCGGTAGAAAAGGTCTTCTCGGAAATCGCCCTTTTCAACCAGTTCGGGAATGTTTTTATTTGTTGCCGCGATGATTCTGATATTAACCGGATGGGGCTTGCTTGAGCCGATGCGCGTTATGGTGCGGTCTTCGAGCAGCCGCAAAAGCTTTGCCTGGAGCTCGATTGGCATGTCTCCTATTTCATCCAGAAAGACGGTGCCTTTGTCGGCGTCTTCCAATTTTCCGGCTTTTCCTTTTTTGCTGGCTCCGGTGAAAGAGCCTGGAGCGTATCCGAACAGTTCGCTTTCGGCTATTTCGCTGGGGATTGCGGCGCAGTTGATGGCAACAAACGGATGTTTTTTTCTTTCACTGGCGTTGTGTATGCTTTGCGCGAACATCTCTTTGCCGGTTCCGCTCGGGCCTGTGAGAAAAGCGTTTACGGATGTTTCCGCCACGCGCCGGGCCAGTTCGCGGGCCATGGTTATGGCGTGAGTCTGGCCTATTATGTCGTCAAAGGTGTATTTTGCCTCTGTCGAGGTTGAATTTTCGCTGGCGTGTTCGGTCTTTTCGTGAAAAATAAAAATGCACCCGAGAAACTCGTCATTTTCGCTGAACACCGGATCCTTTTCAAATTTTACCCCGATTCGCTTGTCAGGCAGGCGAATTTCCATTTTGCCTTCTTTGCATGCGATGGCGCTTTGTGCCAGTTCTTTTATTGTCGGGGTAAATTTTGCGATTTTGTCCAGAGTTTTTTCTTCAATAAATTTGTCATCAATTTCAAACAGCTTCATGGCCGCCGGATTCATCTGGCGGATATAGCCATTGCGGCTGACCATCGCGGTCGGCTTATTGTCTTCTTTGAATAGTTTTCTCAGTTGCTTTTTTAGTTCCTGATGCAAAAATTTAGAGCGGGTAAGCCGCATTTCCCTGTCAAGAACGCTGATAAGCAGTCTGATATTGACTCTCAAAGACATTACTGTCACGTTAGGAAGGAGGCCAAAAAGGGCGATATATCCTTTAAGGACTCCGTCGGCGTCATAAAATGGCGCGGCGGCTCCAGCCAATGGGTGCAGTTGTTCAAAATAATGCTCGGCGCCTTCGCAGACGGCTGGCAATTTGCTTTCAAGCGCAAGAGACACGGCGTTGGTTCCTGCTGATTTTTCATTGAGTTTGACGGAAAGGACGATGCCCGCCAGATCCAGAAAGTCTGTAATTTCCTGATTGCAGGAGCCCCGTTCAATAATTTCGCCTTCTGTTCCGCAAAGGAGCCAGGCTACTTTTAAGCCTGGGAGACCTCTCAAGGACTTGTCGACCAGAGACTTGAGCATATTGTAAAGGGCGTTGTCCTTAGGGGCGATTGCCAGTTCGTTTTTTTCCAGAAGGAGAGGGCCGAACGCGTCAAGCGTGGAATCGCGGGACCTGGACCAACTGTTGAGAATTTGTTCCCTCACCGCTGGAAGTTTCCGCTCTTTAATAAAAGAGGACCATTCGTTGTATGTGGCGAAGCTCATTTTTTTTCGCGCCTCCGGCATATACTATACAGTTGCTTGCGTGACCCGTCAGCTTTTTTATAAAAATTTCAAGAAAATAACTGGCGTCCAGCAAGGCGATGGCTCCGCCGTCTATTTAAATTAAAATTATTGGAATTACTTGAACTATTGCTTGAAGATTTGGAAAAGCAAGGTCAATTAATATTCTGGTTTTTTAATTAAGGTTTGATGTTTTGATTGCCACAACAATCAACAACAATACAGTAACTGAAACAGTTTCTTAGCACAGCTTATAAAATCCGGGAAACTGTACAAATTTAGAATTCAAAAAGAGGCAATTCACTTGATTAGTCGTTTTAAGAAAAAAATAAGAAGCATATTCGGGTCAGGAAAAAGCGATTCTCCTTCTCCTGAAAATTCTGTCCGCTATGCCGAAAAAAAAGAGCCAGAGCCGCCATCTGGCGCTCATTCTCGAAAAAGCTCCACGCACAACGAGCGCAATGTCCGGAAACCTGCGCGAAATGTGCGTCATAGTTTCGGTGACAAAAAAAGCTCCACCCCGCACAAAATATCAAAAGCCCCAGAGATGCCCGCCCTCAAAGAGGTAGAGCCTGAAGAAGGCAAATGTCGCTTTTCCGAGCTGGATGTCAACAAGGAAATACTTTGCGCTTTGCAGGATTTGGACTTTAAATATTGCACTCCGATCCAGCAGAAATGCCTGCCCGACGCTCTAAATGGAAAAGACATTACAGGCAAAGCCCAAACTGGCACCGGCAAAACGGCGGCTTTTCTTATAGCCGCTTTTACAAAACTTTTGCGCAATCCCAAAAATGCCCTGAAACGCGGCAGTTGCCGTATTTTGGTGCTTGCTCCGACACGGGAGCTTGCCATGCAAATTCATAAAGACGCGGAGGGCATCAGCAAGTACTGCGGCTTCAATAACCTTGCCGTTTTCGGAGGAATGGACCACCGCAAGCAGCGAGACAGATTGGATTATCCCATTGACGCTCTCGTTGGAACGCCAGGCAGAATTTTGGATTTTTGCAACAGCAGGCATCTTAATCTTGCCGACACAGAAGTGCTGATCATTGACGAGGCCGACCGAATGCTCGACATGGGCTTTATTCCTGATGTCAGACGCATTGTCAACAAACTTCCGAAGACTGGTGTGAGACAGACTATGTTTTTCAGCGCCACGCTTACGGATGAAATAACCCGTCTCGTTGACAAATGGCTGGAAGACCCGGTGACTGTGGAAACAGAGTCGGACCAAGTGGTTACTGACCTGATAGACCAGAAATTCTATTCGGTTTCTCGCAGCGAAAAATTCGCGATGCTCCTTTGGATTTTAAACAACAGCGATATTGAGAGAATGCTTATTTTTGGCAATCGCAAGGATTACAATACGGATCTTTACAACAAATTGCGCCGCAATAATATAGAGTGCGAACTTTTATCCGGCGACATTCCTCAGAAAAAGCGAATGAATATTCTTGAGGATTTTAGGTCCGGACGCATCAAAGTTGTAGTGGCCACCGATGTGGCGGCGCGCGGAATCCATGTTGAAGGCATAAGTCATGTGGTAAACTATGACCTGCCTGAAAGACCGGATGATTACATCCATCGCATCGGACGCACTGGACGGGCGGGAGCCACAGGCAAAGCCATAAGCTTTGTATGTGAATACGGAGCTTACATGCTCGAAGAGTTGGAAAAAACTCTTGAGGAAAAAATAAACTGCATTTATCCTGACGAGGAAATGGTCAAGCTTCCTCCTCTTCCTCGCAATGGCCAAAGAAACCGTTCCAGAAACTACTAAGGCGGCAAAGCCATAATAAAGGCGCTTGCGCAAGCAAATCGATGTTGCAGGCGCTTGCCCGACGGATACAAAAAAAACCGTTTCTCCAGAAATTCCGAAGAAACGGCTTATTTATAATTTTGTCGTTTGTTTTATTTTTTCATCAACTCATCAACAAACACCATGCGTTCTTCGCGCCCTGACAGTTCCGCGGCTTGTCCGATTGCAGTTGAAAGCATTCCGTGCTCCGCAGTTGAAGTGTTGTTTGAATTTCCCCTTATAATTTCAAGGAATGAGTTGACCAGGCCGGGATCTGCTCCGCCATGTCCACCATGTGTTTCAGGAATTTTGTATGTTATTACTTCCTCTGACCAACGAGGCTGGACAGTTATTTTTTTGTCATGAAGACTTACTTCTGCTTGTCCCCGGTCGCCAATAATAGTGTAGCGGCGGTCGGAGATGGGGGTTACAAAACATTCCAAGTGGCTGGCTCTTACTCCATTCTCGTATTCGACTATGGCTATGCCGTTGTCATGTGTGTCTTTGTCTGACAGATACATGCAAAGGTCCTTGGAATAATTATCCTCTTTAATCGCCTCTTCACCCCATTCTTCAGTTGTGCCGACGTCTTTATAGCAATCCGGGCAAATCTTTTTGTAAGCGCATTTTGTGCAGGTAGGACCAGCCGGTTTTCCTTCTTCGACTTCAAAGGGAAGATTTTTGTCATTCAACACATTGATTCCGGCTGTCGCGCTGACTTTTACAGGCTTCGGGAAATTGAGCAGCCAGTTGAAAACGTCAAAGTCATGGCTTCCCTTGTGAATCCAAAGGCCGCCGGACAGCGCATATTTGCGGTTCCAGCGGGACATGTATGTCCTGCCGCCATTGTAGAATTCACGATTTTCTATCATGAACACTTTGCCAAGGATGCCGTCGTCAATGATTTGTTTCAAGCGCTTGAGAGTTGGATCGTGGCGCAGATTAAAGCCGATCATCACAGTTTTGCCGGTTTCTTTTGCGGCCGCGAGAATATCTTTACAGCCTTTTACTGTTGTTGCAAGGGGCTTGTCCACAAGCACATTGATTCCTCGCTTCAGAGCGGCTACTGAATTGTCTGCGTGACAGTAATCCGGGCTTGTTACTATGACAGCGTCAAGCTCCTCATTGTCTGCCATCTCATCGACCGAAGAGTAAAGATTTGGAGTTTTGGCAAACCTTTTGGCGGCTGCCTTCATGCGCACTGCATTGGGGTCGCAAAGAGCAATGACTTCCGTATCTTCGCATTTTTCCAGATGCATGCCAAAGCAACTTATCCCTCTGCTTCCTGAACCTATTATTCCGAATTTCATGATTTTTTTTGACATTTTTTCTTCCTTGTTTTTATTATTGTCTGGATTTAATGAAACATAATCAACGTTAGTTTAATTTCATGAAAACCTCTTCTCTAAGTTTTTTGTCAGGCATAGGAGCGCTTTCGCGCACTATTAAATTTGTCGAATATATCAGGCTCGCTATTTTGCGGCCTGGGTCATCTAAGCTTTTCTTGCAAAGCTCAATAACGGCGTCAGTCATTTCCTGCGCTGGCTGTCCTACGGTTGTAAGTGGCGAAGCCGCGAATTTGGCTTCGGGAATATCGTCGAAGCCCACCACTTTGACATCTTCCGGAACCCGAAGGCCATTTTCCTTTACGGCTTTCAAAGCGCCTATTGCCATTTCATCGTTGGAGCAGAACAGAGCGTCCACAGCTTTAGTCCTTAAGGCTTCCAGCGTTGCCTGATAGCCGATGTTGAAACCGTCCTTCGTTATTGAATTGAAGCGTTGAAAAGGGAAAAGATTTATTGAAGAAAGCGGTTGTTTCAAGGATTTGTAGGCAGCGATGATGCTTCGCAAACGGTCATTGGGATCTTCAAAGGAGCTGTCGTTGTAGAAAAGAATATTTTTGCATCCGCCAAGAAGCAGCAGACGCGCGGCCTGGAACATCCCGTTCTCCCGGTATATTTCCACTGAATCAAATTCTTCGCTTGCGCATTCCATAAGGACCACATGCGCCGCGCTGTTCTTTAGCAAATTTATGGTCTTTTGATCAAGCTTTATGCCGTTTATGACAAGGAATCGGCATTTCTGAGCCAAAGCTGTCTGCACTGCTTGCGCTGCGGACATGGAGCCGCTTTTCATTTGTATGTTTGCCGCTCCGAATTCCTTTATCGCTTTTTGCAGCAAAATGTAATTCTTAAGGGTTCCGATTGAATTGTAGCTGTATTGCGAGGTAATTATAGTCATGCCAACGCTTTTTCCTGTCCTCAGAGAGCTGGCCTGAAAGTTCGGCACATAGTCCATTTCATCCGCAATCTTGAGTATTGCTTCGCGTTTCTTTTCTGACACTCCAACTTTTCCTGATAGGGCGCGGGATACTGTTCCTGTCGTGACTCCGGCTTTCGCGGCTATATCTTTGAGCTGGCTTGACATAATAAACAATCGGTTTAACTTTTTCTTTTATAAATTTTACAACTTCCTAATTATTATAAAGCAATCGATTGAGTTGTCAATATAAAAATGATGAAAAAGTTTCTTTTTTTTGATTGTTTGCCACAAAGAGTGTAGCTTATTTAAAGCAAAAGTACAGAGAGCAACAACAATGGACAATAACGAAAATCACGCCTCTTACGATCTTCACCTTCACACATGCTGGAGTTATGACGCAACCGCGCCGGTGGAATACTATTTCAAGCGCGCGCGGGAATTGAAATTGCGGACAATAGCCATAACTGAACACTTTTCGATGGATTCTCTGCCTGAAATACTTTCAGTTTCAAAACAATATCCTGATGTCAGATTTATTCCCGCCGCGGAAATGACTGTCAGCGTTTCCGGAGGCGGAGCCGTTGACATGGTCTGCCTTGGTTTGCCGACTGAGATTCCAAACGAGCTCGAAAAAGTTTTTGAAGCCTACCGCCAGTGGCAACGCGATTTTGGAGACGCTATTTCAGAAGGTCTGCGCAAAAAAGGCTTTGTATACGAGAAGGATGATCGATTTTCCTTAATAAAGCAATACCGTCCGCAAAATACTATTGACAAGCAAGGCATGACTCTTGTACAAAACGGAATTCAGCGAGACCATCTGATTGGCCTCGGCGCCATAAGGAATAATATGGAATATTCAGAATTATTGCAGGGATTTGACCTTCCAAAGCTTCCAGGGCCGGACAAGGTCTTGCCTGTCATAAAAAATTGCGGAGGACTTGTTGCCATCGCGCACCCAACTGGATATTTCAACAGAAACGATTTGAAGCGCATGGACGCTTTGCGTGAAGAGTTGGGGTTTGAAGGAATCGAATGCGCGCATGACCTTGTCCCGGACGAACTGACTCCATTTTATCGCGAATATTGCCTTAAGCACGGTCTTTTTTCCACAGCGGGCTCCGACAACCACGCAGATCCGGCCAACAATCCTTATAAAATCGGAGCTCATCATAAATTTGCGCGCCACAAGGGGCAGCCCGAATGGCTTGAAGAAATTTTACAGAGATTGACTCTTCGCAAACAGGCATAGGCATTTCAAGCGAATTAAGATTAAAACAGATTCACAGCTTTAATGCCGTGCTTGGCGAGGAGCGGTTTCCAGTTTTCTTCTGTGTCGGTCCGCGCCGAGTGCCCGCATATAAACTGAAAGCCTTTTTTCGCCAATGACGGCATTTTCTCGGGACAAAGAACTGTGTATTTTGAGTAGGTTTGTTCTATCAGTCCAGGATTAAAGTCCGAGATCAAAACTTCAGGGATGCCCCTGGATTTCAGGAATCCGGCCCAAAGGGTCGGGAATTTGCCGCAACCGCAAAGAACTATGGATTTGCCCTTCTCCAGCTTGCCGCTTTCAACAAGTTTTTTAAAATCAGAAAGCAGGCTGAAAGCCTCAAAACTTTCATCCGTCATTTTGCCGTCATACATCCGTATATTTATTTTCTCACTCATTGCTTTGAGAAAAGCATCTTGAACTCCTTCTTTTTTTGCGATGAGCTCATAGCGGCGCGCGGTGTCATATTCTGTTTTTTTGAGGTATTGTTCGGGGACAAAAGGCAGCCATGTTCGACGATTGTTCAATGTCAGGCGATAAAGTATTTTTGTTTTCTCGCGTCCTTTGGAGCTCATGCGGTGGCAAACCTTGAATTCCGGGACAAAGTCAAAGCGGCATCCTGCTTTGAAAAACAGAAGAGTTGACAAATATTCTTCGCCGTAAAAACAAAAATCTTCCGGGTAAAAAGGGTTCAGCTTTTTCAACACGTCCGCCCGAAACATAACCCCGCAACCGTGAAATGCAGTAGGAAGGAGCGGCGGATTTTCGCGTCCGCCATCTGGTCTGAGAATTGGTCCGTTTATACCCGTCACTTCAGGAGGCGAGTTTTCCAAAGCGCTCAAAGCCGTCTCAACGCTTCCTGGAAATGGGTGCGAATCATCGTCAAGCAACAATATATATTTTCCGCGTGCTTTTTCTATTCCGATATTTCTTGAGGCGGTTCCCATGTTTTCGTCAAGGAATATGTATTTTTCATTGTCTTTCAAATCAAAAGAATACGCGTCCGGCGAATTGTCCAGAATAATGACTTCGTAAGGAACTGGAATATGCTTTGACAGCAGGGCAAGCGTTTCAGCCGCCTCGGCCGGGCGGTTGTATGTTGGAAAAATTACAGAAAGTTCGCAGTTTTTATTTTGGCTCATTAATCAATCTTTGCTTTTGCGTTTGTCAGTCGTCGTCCGTCACTTCCAGGACAATGTCAAGCTGCATGGCTCCCTTAGGCGGTTTGGGCAAAGCTGAAAGTTCAGCGAGAAGGCGTTTGACAGATATATCCATTGCGGAAATGCCGCTAGATTTTATGATCTTTGTCGACTTCACTCGTCCAGCCGCGTCAATCGAAACCTGCACTGTCACTTCCGGGGTTCTGCCGCCCAATTCGGTTTTGAGAGGCTGTTTCCAAATTTTGTAAATATATCCGGAAACGACTTCATTATATTCCATTTCGGATTGGGACATGCGCGCGCCAGGCTCGGAGACAGTCACTGTCGACTGCAAACTTTTCAAACGGCTGGCAATATTTTTCGCCGAAACTTTAGGTCGAGCTTTCTGAACCTTGCCTTTTACCTCGTTTTTTGAGATTTTTATCTTGGAGATATCCAGAGGTTTCCATTTTGGTTTTTTCGGCTTGGGCTTTTTGGGCTTCGGCTTGGGCTTCGGCTTGGGCTTCGGCTTGGTTTTCGGCTTCGGCTTTTGAGGTGGTTTCGGCCTTTCGGCTTTTGGCGGAGTTGGAGCAGGCGGAGCAGCGGAAGGCGCATTGGCGCTTTGCTCAGGCATGGGCTTAACCAGATTTACCTGGATGCTTTTTGGACGCTTCGGCTTAAGCCACTGTATCATAAAATATACGCAAAGCGGAAGAATGACCAGAACGACATGCGCAATGATTACAATAATTAAAATGCGCTTTTTTAAGCGTCTGCTTATCAGGCGCTTCTCTTCGTCTTTATTATGAAAATCAGAATAAAACTGTTTTTCTTTGCTCATTGCGCATCAGCCTGAGTTACGAGCGAAATATTGGAAAAGCCAATATTTTTCGCCATTTTCATTAATCCCATGACTTCTTTGTAGGGCCGCGAGCCGTCCGCGCGAATTAAAAGCGTGGTCTTGCGATTCCTCAAATATAAAGATTCCAAGTCCTTAAAAAGCTCCTCCCGCGTGACTGTCAGCCTGTCGAAGACAATATTTCCGCTTTTTTCCAGATTGATGACTCTGCTGTTTTCGTCCGGCAGTTCATCCGCGTTCATTTCGGGAGGCGAAACATCCACGCCGTATTCCAGAAGAGGTGCTGTTATCATAAAAATAATCAGCAGAAGGAATGTCAAGTCGATCAACGGAGTCATATTGATCTCGTCAATTGCATCCAGTTGCGATCTGTGTCTTTGTCTGCTCATGCGCGCTTATTCCACATCCAATTGTTCAAGTTTGATCTTCGCGAGAAATTCTTCCACAAAATTGTCCATATAAACTATGATCTTGCGAATGGTCACCTTCAGAAGGTTATGCCCGATGAGCGATGGTATCGCAACGAGCAGACCCACCACTGTAGTGAGCAGCGCCCCGCTCACGCCAGGCGCCAGGGCTGAAATGTCGGCGCGTCCCTGCGAGGCAATGCTGCAAAAAGCCATCATCACTCCCCATACCGTGCCGAAAAGCCCGAAGAAAGGGCTCACGCTTACCGCAGTGGCAAGCAAGCCAATTTTGTCTTCAATCGCGAGGATCTGGTCTGATACCTCACGTTCAAGAGCAGTGCGGATAGCCTCGATTTCAGCAGAGCTAAGATTCTGCCGTGGAATTTGCCCGGCTCCGTAAAGAGTCGCATCCTCTTTTGATATTTTATGGAAATCAAGCAGTCTTTTTATGCCGTTCTCGCAGACTCTGGCTACAGGGCTGATATTTTGCTCTGAGTCGCGGAGCAGGGAAAGGGGATATTTTTTGTTTCTGAACAACCTTATAAATACTTCGGACGCTTTTTGCGCGCGATACAATGAAATGCCTTTTTCTATCATTATAGTCCAGGTAAGAATGGAGCCTAAAAAAAGCAGCAGAACCACGCCTTTTCCGACGCCATCGCTTTGTTGAAACGCATAATATGGGCTCGCGTCGGCGAGGCAAACAGTGAAGAATGCAGTCATTTTCATTCCTTAAGTGTTGAATTTTAACATAGATAACTTTAATAATTAACATAGCAGGATATATTCAATAATTCGAATGCCTTAAGGCCTTTTTCAAGTGATAAAAGAACAAAAAACAATAGGGAGTCAGAGATGCAGAACAATTTTCCTGTTTTAGGATACGATATAGGCGGAACCAAAATAGCTGTGAGCCTTGGAACAAGCGATGGGAAAATTTTGGGATCAAAGCGCATCAACAACAAGGACAGGCTCCCTGATGAAGTTTTGCCGGAATTGGTGGCCTTTGGCAAGGAGCTCCTGGAAGACGCAGGAATAGACAAAAAAGATTTGCGCGCAATAGGCATCGACTCGCCAGCGCCAATGGACATCCCGAAAGGCCTTATACTCAATCCGCCCAACAATCCCGGCTGGATAAATGTGCCTATCCGCGACTATATCTCCGACGCCTTCGGAGTGGAAGCCTTCTTTGAAAACGACGCCAACGCGGGCGCCTTGGCTGAATGGATGTTCGGAGCCGGCAAGGGCACAAAAAACATGATTTATCTTACAATGAGCACTGGCATCGGCGGCGGCATAATAGTAAACGGACACCTCTTGCACGGAAAAGGCTACATAGCCGGAGAGCTCGGACACACTGTTATCGATGTCCACGGCCCCGTCTGCAACTGCGGAATGAAAGGCTGCTATGAAGCGTTTTGCGGCGGGCGCGCCGTCGCTCAGAGAATTCAGCGCGAGCTGGCGGACCAACCCAACCACCCGATAGTCCAGCACGCTGGCGGAATACTAAAAAACGTGGATTTTATAGCATTTGAAAAAGCAGTGAGGGACGGCAACGGATACGCTATGGCGCTGTGGGAGGAAGTGGCAATCCGCAATGCGCAGGCAATCGGCATGTTTATCAATATTTTCAACCCGGAAATGATCGTTATGGGCACCATTGCAAAGGCTGCGGGCGAACTTTTCATGGATCCTATAATCAAACATCTTCCCATGTTCTGCTGGAAACAGACCCTTGATGTCTGTGCGATTAAAGCATGCGAGCTCGGAAGCAAAATCGGCGACTATGCCGGCATTTGCACAGCGCTGAACTGTCTATACGAAAGAGGAGAATTTTCCCTGCCGTCATGCCCCTGATGTAGAGAGACGGCAAAAAAAGAAAATGCCAAAAAAAATCATATCTTTTTATCCCGGCGATATACCCGCCAAACCAGGCGTGTATATCTACAGGGACAGATTTGGCAAGGTTATTTACGTTGGCAAAGCCTCTAATCTGCGCCGGAGAATGTCCCAATATTTTCAGCCTTCGCGCGACAAGCGCTCTGACCCGAAGGTGCGTTCGCTTATAAAATCCATTGCCGAATGGGAAGTGTATGTCGTGAAAAACGAGGATGAATCCCTCCTGCTGGAGTCGCGCCTGATAAAACAATACGCGCCGCGCTACAATGTGCTGATGCGCGACGACAAGCGTTTCCTGCTTATTAAAATAAATCTGCGCGAACACTTCCCGAAACTCTCCATGGCAAGAGTCCGCAAAGACGACAATTGCCGCTATTTCGGCCCCTTTCCCAAAGGCGGCGTTCTGCGTCCAGTTGTGGATTTTCTGACACACTACTTTGGAATACGCTCATGCCGCCCGGCCCTTCCAGACGAAAACAACCATAAGCATTGCCTGGCCAGCATAGTCAAAGATTGCTGCGAGCCGTGTATAGGCAAGACCACGCGCGAAGAATATATGGAAAAAGTCAACTCCATGGTAAGCGTTCTCGAAGGCGACGTCAAAGAGCTTGTGGGAGAGGTTAAAAGGCGCATGCTGGAAGCATCTGAAAAGAAAAAGTTTGAGAAAGCCGCGCAATGGCGGGACATCGCAAGCGGACTGGAAGAAGTGTTTGGAGCCAGAAACCGCACCTTCCGCTTCGCCTCAATATCCTCGGCGCCCGGCGAAGAAGCAGTCAAAGACCTTCAGAAAGTCCTCGGCATAAAGAAAGCCCCGGAAAGCATAGAAGGATTCGATATATCAAATACTGGCGGCGAACTGGCCGTGGCAAGCATGGTTTGCTTTAAAAACGGAAAGCCAAGCAATAAGGACTATCGAAGATTCAGAATAAAAAACGTCAAACAAATAGACGATTTTGCCATGATGGAGGAAGTCCTGACGCGCCGCTATTCAAGGCTGCTTGACGAAAAAAAGCCTTTGCCGGATTTGATAATGGTCGATGGCGGGAAAGGCCAGCTCAGCTCTGCCCTCAAAGCCCTGACAAGCATAAAATGCCCGCCGCTGGCGGTAATAGGACTGGCCAAAAAAAATGAGGAAATATTTATACCGGGCAGATTAGAGCCCATTGTGCTTGACAGGCGCCGACCCGCTTTGCGTCTCCTACAGGCGCTTCGCGACGAAGCCCACCGCTTCGCCGTGGGATACCACCGCGACCTCAGAGACAAACGACTCAAAGAATCGCTTCTGGACGAAATCCCGGGCATAGGCCCGGCTCGCAAAAAGATCATGCTGACAGCCTTTGGCTCCGTCGCAAAAATCCGCAAGGCAAGCCCGGAGGAAATAGCGCAAAAAGTACCCGGCATAGGAGCAAGCTTCGCCCGGACCATTTATGAATTTCTCAAAAAAAAAGACTGACATCTTGACTTCTTTTCGAGTTGCTATTATTATTTACCATTAGTAAACAAAAAGGTAAACATCAATGAAAATAATAGCACATCGCGGAGAGTCCATGGACGCGCCTGAAAACACGCTTGAATCATTTATGCTGGCATGGGAGCGCGGCTCCGATGGAATTGAAGGCGATTTCCATGTGTTGAAGGACGGCGGCATCGCGTGCATGCATGACAGTGACACATTCCGCACAACCGGGACAAAAGCGGAGCTGGCAAAGCTTGACACAGCGGAATTAAAAAGGCTTGACGCAGGCTTCTGGAAAGGCTCTGAATGGAAAGGGGCAAAGGTTCCGCTTCTCAAAGAGGTAGTTGATGCGATGCCGGAAGGCAAAGAGATCTTTGTTGAAATAAAAGACAACAGCAATGATATTCTGTTCTTCCTTGCAGACATGATCAAAGCCGGAGAGCTTAACGCTAAACAAGTTGTAGTAATATCATTTGCCGAAGATGTAGTCGGAAAAGCTAAAGAAATCTTGTCTGAATCAAAAGCTCTGCTGCTGACTGGAATGAAATACGAAGAAGGCAAGGGCCTAGCACCGTCTGCGGATGAACTGATTCGCAGAATGACCCGAATCAATGCGGATGGCATCGACTGTTGCGCCTGTCAGGAAATCGACAAAACGTTCATAGACTCTATAAAGAATAAAGGATTTGAGGTTCACATGTGGACCGTAAACGATATTGTTCATGCCAAAAAGCTAGTGGAAATGGGGGTTGATTCGATTACCAGCGATTGCGCTTTTAAACTTAAACAGGCTTTGGCCGGGGAATAAATTTAATTAAAGGCTATGAAGAGTTGCAGAAGTTAATTCAAACTAGCAACAAAAACTAACTTTTAGAATGCACTTGTGTATAAGGCTTACATTATGGATTTGTTGAATCTCTCTCAAAAGATAAGAATGATCAGGCAAAAGCAGAATATGACAGTTTCTCAACTTGCAGAGAAAAGCGGCCTGAGCAAAGGGTTTATATCGCGTCTGGAAAATTTTCGGATCAACGCTTCCGTCAAAGCTCTGGCTCAGATTTCCGAGGCTCTTGGAATTTCTATGAGCAACTTGTTCTCTGATGAAGACAAAACGGCCGGATACATATTTGGCAATCTGGATCAAGGAGAAAAAGTCATCCGCAACGAGAGCGAGGCTTTCGGAATAAACTATTTCTCTCTGGCGTTTGCAAAAACAGACCGCAAACTGGAGCCTTTCCTGATAGAGTACAAGCCATCAAAACGCCAACGCCGCTTTCTTATGCACGCCGCCGATGAATTTTTTGCATTGCTTGAAGGCAAACTTATATTTTGCGTCGGCGATGAAAAAAATTGTCGTGAGATGAAATCAGGCGACACGCTGTATCTCTCGAAAAATATTCCTCATGCCGTGAGGCTCGCCGATGACTGCAAGCACGCCAGAGCGCTTATTGTTTATGACAAGGACAACGAACACATCCGCGTTTGAACAAAGATAAATATCATACGCCGCTGTGTTTTTCAGCGCATAATAGGCAAATCGCATGTCTTTATAATAAACAATACAGCCATGGAAATAAAATTATGGAGGGAATGCAACAAAATACATGGATAAAGAGAGCGACAGTAAATAAACAAGATTTGAAGAACTACTCCCAGTAAAAAAAGAGCAGGCAAATGCGTGAGAGTCTGATGCACTCCGGCAAAAAAAACAGCCGTTATAAAAATGGCTGAGCCAACGCTCATATAACGATTCAGAAAACTGAAAATAATCCGCCTGAAAATGATTTCCTCCACGATTGGAGCAATAACAACCGCGCCAAAAGCTATAATAATAAAGCTTGTCATCGAAGATTGCTTTATGATGGTCTGCAGCAAAGGAGCCTCTCCGCTAATGCCATATGAAGACAACAAAAAGTTGAATATAATAATTACCGCGGCCAAGGCTGGAAGAAGCGGCAATTCTATTCCTATGACCAAAGGAATATAGAAAAACTTCCAATTGACCAGTTTCAGCCTTTCAGCAACAGACGGGCCGCCTTTGATGACAAATGCTATCATCAAAACAGAGCCCAGCATGATTAACTGATGAGGAATAACGCTAATAAAAACCTTGACTTCTTCAGGCATTTTCGCCAAAACGGACAGATCAGGCAAAATAAATCCCAGAGCCGCCGGAATAAGCACAAAACATATTATCAGAAACAACAGCGAAATCATAAAAGAAGCGGCAAGCCAATGATCGCTTCCCACCTCTTTTTCAATGTTTTCAGACAATGTGTCCATAAACCTTATTTTTTTTAGACGGCGTCACTTTGCGCTTTTAGCCGGTGTTGAATTAGGGGCAGGCACTTTTTCTGTTTTCTTGGCCGGTTGTTTTTTCGGAGTAGACTTTGCCTTTGCTTTTGCCTTTGCCTTTGCCTTTTTTGCGGCAGCTTCGCTCTTAAGCCTTTCCTGGTCTTGTTTTTCCAGCTTTTTTAATTTTCGAATGGCATAATAGCCTATTTTCTTTTTGAACTTCTTGGACAACTCTTTATACTTCAGAAACTTAACTCCGCCATCATAAGCTATGTCTATCCCTCTCGGGTTCATATTGGTTATTTTTGCTTTTTTATAGGTTTTATTCTTTGTTTTTATGGTAAACAGAGAATTTTCCCTGAGCTTGTCGCTTTTTGAAATTTCTGTTTTCAAATCGCTTTTTGCCATTTCGCGTTCTCTCTCGGCTTTCAGATTTGCAAGCAATTTTTTCTTCAAAGCATTTCTTTTTTCTTCCGTTGCCTTGCGTCTTTTTTCAGCGTCAAGCTTCTTTTTTTTAGCCGCCTTGCGTCTTTTTTCAGCGTCAAGCTTTCTCTTTTTAGCCGCTTTCTTTTTATTTATCTCCGCTTGTTTCTTTTTATTTATCTCCGCTTGTTTCTTTTTTTCCTCATTGTCTTTTTTGGCTTGTTCGCGCATCTGATCTTCCTTTGCCAGCCTCATGCGCTCGCCTTCTATATATGCTTTATGAAAGAAAAAAGCTATGACCCCGGCTATCAAAAGAATAATGATAAGATAGCCCATATTGCGGTTTTTCTTCTTCTTCGCAAATTCTTTAGCCATAGCCTCAGCCAAAGCGGCCTGCTCAGCAGGACTTTGCTCTGCTTCTTTATCTTTTTTATCCAAACTCAAACTCATTTTAAACGCCCTTCAGTCAATTTTATAACTTCAATTAAGATACACTCAAAATAGCATATCATCTTTTTAAATCAAGCGTAAAGCATAAAGGGACTTGCCGTTTGACGCTAAAATTCAACCTTTAACAAATTGCTCATATCTCTTTTGATTGCAATTACATATGGAATAAAAGGTCATGCTGAAATTTACATTATACCACCTGAAAACAATCAAATAAAAACGCTTTTGTTTGACGCTCGACAATTTTTTAAAGAAAGGATCAAATTAAACAGGATAATCTAAAAATGGATAAATTTAAACAATGCCTTGAGGCAGACTTGAGAAAGCGTCAGCTTCTCCCAGGCAAAAACATCAAAATAGAAAAAACATCGGACGGTTGGAAAATAAACGCAAATTTTTCTAATAAAACAGACGCAATCGAATCCTACAACGGATATTTTGCCGCCACAAATACTAGTGATGAAGACAATCAAAAGGTAAAAATAACAAGCGGATATGCGTCTGTTAATGGAAACTCATTTGAAGTAAAAGATGATGAGTTAACAGATGGCGAAATAACATTTGCGGCAGAATTAACAATCACGGCAGAAGCATATATTTTTCTGCAAGCAGTTTATGACACTGGATCCGGCACAATAAGCGCGCCAACTATTGAACAATCGGCAACATTTCCACCACAGGGAGCAAATGTATTTAGAGGCCCAATAGCTCACATAAAATGGAATGGAACCGATTCAGTAATAAAAAGCATTTTTCAGATTCATTATGGCATGATGTATGGAATAATAACGGGGACTTGTTAATGAAACCTTGGCTTAAAGACAATAAAATAGTTAGCTCAAACGGGCTTATTTGTCAGGATGTAAAATGCCCTTGTGGCGATGGCATTTATGTACCTCGCTTTTCTTCTTTTTTTCCAATGTCATGTACATTGATACCGGGCGCTGAACCTTTAACTTCTACAAATAGTGAATGGGAACTATGTTTTTATGATGAATTTGATATAGAAACTCAAACATGGGAGAAACCACCATTGCATGAGTGCGAAGACGAAACTGATTCAAGAACTGATTTCTTTTTTGGTTTAACTGAACATTATGCCCAATTCATTTGTTATAATGGTTTTTTATATTTTTATACTGGGGTAAAATCCACTAGATGGGATGGATTAAGACCTTCGCCTGCTTATTTTATAGCTCTTGATTACACTAATCAAACAGATAACGAAGGTAATATTTATTCTTTTGAAATAACAAATAGACCAAGTGATTCAGTTGATATAGCAGCTAGTCATCTTGCTGTTATTAGTGATTACTTATATGAATATAATGTATATGTAACCGATGGTGTAAGTTCTCCAGTGTTAGTTGGTAATTATAAAATAAAAATTTCTTTTGCCCACTTTAGGCACACAGACCCTGAACCAGTTCCTGTAGTTGCTGATTATGTAAATTATGGTGATTTTCCAGATGGACAGGATAAATACATCCCAGCCGCAATAACTGCATATGATAGTTCAGACACAGAAATATTTACAGACACTTATTGGGTTCATGTAATAGGTATATTGTTTCAAGATTGTATACCAGATATTAAGTATTGTGTCGTTGGAAGCTGTTCGTATCACGCGAGCGATTGCAGTGGTTGCTTGCGCTCCAGTAGTGTTTTCGTAACTCAAGAACAGACGGCGGCAAAGCTTTCTGGCGATTGCAGACATAAATCACAATTGACTGCCGGAATGACTTCCAAAAAATACACAGTGCTGGCTTGTGGTTTTGACACGCAAGCAGAGGCTAATCAGTATATAGATGACCATGATTTACGGGCTGGGCTAGAAGAGTCCTGTGGCAATGGTGGATGGTACATTATAGGCACATGCAACTGTGATGATAATAATTGCGAATATTGTGAAAGCGGCTCTTTGTCCATTGCCTGTGATTCTGATTTTGAAACTGGTTGCGTTGATTCTGAATCAATAAATATAATGGCAGGCCCATTTAATACACTAACGGAAGCTCAAAATACTTTAGATGACAATCGTTCAAGTTATGAGGATGACCTTGACGGAGTTTGCGGCGATTGCGGCGATTGCGGTGGAGGTGAATGGTATGTTGTCTTGCTTGATCTCTATGTTTGGGCGGCTGTTGGTGCCTGTGCTGAACATAATTTTTATAAAAATATATACGCCATTGTCACACAAACGTGGATAGATGACGCTGTAGCAACAGGCAGAGATTGTGTTAGAGCGCCTAGTGGATGGTCTATGCATTATAACTGTACATATGAAATAGTAGAAGGACCCTGTGAGCAGGGCTATGCTGGTTGCAGAGCTTCTAAATTAAATAACGCACATGGTTATTCTTAATAAAAACAAAAGGAAAATAAAATGAATATAAATATCTCAAGCGAAGTACTGGAAATGAACGACAAGCACATTGTCAAATTTATGAAAAACAATGACACTAAAAAACTTTTAAAATCATTCAATGGAAGAACTGATATTGGGTTTAGAAACGGAATGATTGTTTTGCTCAATAAAGAGGCTGAAATAAAAGAAAAAACAAAACTGGGAATACAAATTCCAATAAGAAGCGAAAAAAGAAACATAAACACAGAGCATTGCATAAAATGCACGATGAAACATCTTGCGGCGGCAATCGTTGAAATGGGCGAACTCCGCAAAGGTTACTGGAATACAGACCATGAGATTTATTGCGCTGGAAACCTTAACGAAGCATCCGAGCAAATAGACGCTTATTCAAATAAAACAGCCATGACAATAAGAGGCATAAGGATAGATATTTTTGAGACAAAAAAAGAAGTGACTGAGCAGCACATTCAAGATGCAAAAGACATATTTTGGGATGTGAAAGAAATGCTGAAGAATCCGCCAGAATTGAAACCCAAAAAAGAGTGCGGATGCAATAAACGTAAAAAAACTGGAGATAATGAAAAACGCGTCTCTTGAATAGACTTCTTAATTTTGATGGCTCCGTCAAAAGTCCTGAAAAATAAAAAAGCCGACGGAGTCGGAATAAAAACCGGACTATGTCAGGACGGCATCCAGCGGCGGAATCGCTGGTCGGCAAAGCCGAAAGCTGTTGGCGCATAAAAGATTGCGCGACAGCAAGCTTTATTTCATTGCAGCGGCAGCTCCCTGGACTTTTGGCGGCTTCGTCTAATTTCCAGAGCAGGCGCCAATTAGCTGGCTTGAGAATTGCCTTTAAGGAGTAGTTTAACGGCTTCTTTTATGTTTTGGGCTATGATTGCCCCTTTTGCTTCTGGCGAAGCGGCTTCCTGTTCGCCATGCCCAGTCTTGACTAGAACAGTCTGCTTGCATCCCGCGTTTTCAGCCGCTTTAAGGTCGCTTAATTTGTCGCCTATCATAAAGGATTCGGCTAGATTTATAGAGTGGTCTTTTGCGGCTTGCAAGATCATTCCAGGCTCCGGCTTGCGGCAGCGGCATTCCAAAGAATATTTTGAAATGTTGCCATCTTTGTGGTGTGGACAATAATAGTACGCGCTGATCGCGGCTCCTGATCCGGCAAGGAGCTCGTCTATTCTGGCGTTGACTTTTTTTACGCTTTCCTCGTCAAACATTCCTCTGGCCACGCCGGATTGATTGGATGCTACTATTGCTAAATAGCCGTTTTCTTCAAGCAGCTTGATGGCGTCTGAGGCTCCGGGGATAAGCCTGACTTTGTCTGGCGAATCTATATAATGCTCTTCTTCGATGAGCACTCCGTCTCTGTCCAGAAAACATGCTTTTTTCATTATGTCAAAAACTTTCAACAAGTTTGCGTTTTATTGGCTAAGATATTGCTGATTCAGTCGCGGCTTTGGATTTTTTTTCATTCATATTATCGTAAAAGCGTTGCGTTGGGTATGCAAAATCAATGTCATTGTATTTGGCAAATTCTTCAAGGATGCTTTCCCACATGGCTTCTTCGCTTCCCCTGCGATTGCGCGGCTGGACAAGGTATCGCATTGTCAGCAAAACTCCTGATTCAGTCACCGACGTGTAAACAATAGGCGTGAGATTTTTATAGAATATCAGATATTTTTTGCTGGCTTCTTTTATCCTTTTTTCAGCCGGGCCTGAAAAATCATCTGAATTTCTTTGAGCAATTTCAAGAAGAACTTTTTTGCCTTTTTTCCAATTGCTTTCAAAAGTCACAAGCACTGGCACTTCGTTCCAGATAAACTTGAAGCCTTCTGTATAGTTTATAATGTTGTCAGTAAGAATCTTGCTGTTTGACACATGAATAACCCGTCCTGTGCTCTGATCCGCATGGACCCATTTGCCAACTTCATTCAATGAGAATTTAAAGGGGCTTATATCAATGACATCTCCTTTTATCTCGTTGTCTATCTCAATGCGGTCGCCTATTTTAAACGGTCTGCGCCATAAAATAAAAAGCCATCCCGCCAGACTTTTAATCAAGTCCTGAAGCGCAATTGTAAGACCGGCGGCAATAAGTCCAAGCACATAAACCACCGATTCAGTCGCTTCAACCCATATTCTGGCAAGAGCCAGGAGAAGGATAATCAGATATGCGTATCCTATACCCTTGCGCCAACGGTAACGCGCTTGCGGGTCGCTTGTTTTGCGCCAGATAAGCCTTTTGAAAAGAGTTTTTAATAGCCATAAGAGCAAAATGGCAATCAGGGAAACAAGCATTCTGGCTTGCCACTCCGAATCTAAGCCGGTAATCGCTTGTACCCAAATTCTAATGTCTTCTATCATAATTTAACAAATGTCCTCTATGCTGCCTCTACAATATTGGACTTTCCCCAAGATTCAAGACTGGAGAAAGGGAACAGGAAAAATATTACCCTCACTTCAGTAATGCGACGAAGCCGCCAAAAGTCCCGGGAGCTGTCGCTGCAACGAAATAAAGCTTGTTGTCGCTTCGCGCCCCAACAAGCCGCAGGCTTTTAACGCGCCATGCGCGCTGTCGCGCAATCTTTTATATGCCAACAGCTTTCGGCTTTGCCGACCAGCGGTTCCGCCGCTGGATGGCGTCCGGACAAAGTCCGGTTTTTATTCCGACTCCGTCGGCTTTTTTAAAGTTTTAAGACTTTTAAAACTCAGTTTATCCAATGCTTCCTGAAGCGCTTGCGGAGCGTTAACCACTGTAAATGCCGGGAATTCTCTTCTTAACGGATAATCGCCGCGCTGTTTCTCAAATGTTTCCGGGTAATTGCGCAGGCGGGCGTCGTCATCCAAAGCGTTATAGCTTTGGGACACGGCTTTCAGCAGAATTTCCTCCTTTGAGCCGGAAGCAGACAAAAGATTTATTTCCGTTTCATCTGGAAGAGGCACATTTTCCGGCTTCCAGTCATCCAGGCCGAGTTTGAGAAATTTAGAAATTGCGTTGACGCTCATTTTTGTTCCATTGGCTTTGCCGTCCGCGGAGTAGCCCGCAATATGCGGCGTGGCTATGTCTGTCAATCCAAGCAGTTCCCTGTTTATGTTCGGCTCGTTTTCCCAGACATCAACTGCTGCGCCGGAAATAAGTTTGTCTTTTATTGCGGAAATCAGGGCTCCGGTTTCCGCCACTTCACCTCTTGAGGAATTTATAAAAAACGGACGCTTGTTCAGGGATGCGAAAAATGATGAGTCGGCAAGATGAAATGTTTTGTCTTCGCCATCTCTGTTGAGCGGGACATGCATTGTGATAAAGTCCGCCTCTGAGCGAATATCTTTCAGAGAGCAAAATCCTTCAGGCCCTTCTTTCCTTGCGCGCGGAGGGTCGGAAAGCAATACGCGCATTCCAAGAGCTTCGCCGACTTTCGCAACCTTGCTTCCCACATTGCCAACGCCTACAACGCCAAGGGTTTTGTCTGTTAGGCTGATATTGTTTTTCACGGCAAGATTCAGCAGGACTGATGTTATGTATTGCGCCACAGATGACGAATTGCAGCCCGGCGCGTTTGTCCACGCTATGCCGTTTGAGTCGCAGTACGCTCCGTCTATATGGTCGTGTCCTATTGTGGCCGAAGCTATAATTTTCACGGACGATCCGGCAAGCAGCTTTTCATTGCATTTTGTCCGCGTCCTGGTTATCAGCGCGTCAGCGTCTTTGACTATTTCAGGTGTAGTCTCTTTGCCTGGCATGTAAACGACTTCCGCAACGCCTTCAAGCGCCCCTCTTAAAAACGGTATCTTGTCATCCGCTATTATTTTCATTTTTTTCTTTCTTATATTACTGTATCAAATATTCCGAAAAATAAACTTTCTCAATAACGCCTTTAGCATTTATCTCTTCAAGCATTTGGTTTGCGACTGCCTTTATTTCTTTCGCAAACATTTGAAATTTTAAATATATCATTTAAGAGGCTAAACGCCAAAAAAATAGTTAAAAAGTAGCCATCTGCACAGCCGCACCAACATAATAGGTTTAAAAAGTGGCTTTGCCACCGGCTTTGCAGACCAGCGATTCCGCCGCTGGATAGCGTCAGGACAAAGTCCGGTTTTTATTCCGACTCTGTCGGCTTTTCTTTTTGAGAGAGCCATTCATTTTCTCATTCAACGCAAAATTGCATAAAAAAAACTTCTTTCCTTTTTAAATAGGACATTTTCGGCTATATTTATAATGTATTTGGGAGTTAAAATTTCAGGAGAAGGAATATGGGGTCAGAATCACCAGACAGCATTAGGGGAATATCCGATTATCTTCGCGAAGAATTCGATCTTGACAAAGAAGACGTAGAGGAAATGCTTGATGAATTTATCAAAAATATAAACTCGCTTGTACAGACAGGCAAAGAACAAATTGAGAAATCTTCCTGGGAGGACTTGAAAAGAACAGGCCATTCTGTAAAGGGAGCCGCCGCAAATATTGGCGCAAATTTTATTTCAAAAGCGGGGAAACAGCTCGAAGAACATGCTTTGTCAGCAAATAAAAGCGAATGCGAATTATTTGTGGAGCAAATAGCCAAAGGGCTTGACTGCCTGAGATAATGAATATAAAAAAAATGACTGAAGACCGCTCAGGAGCCGCGACAAAGTCACGCTTGGTTAAAATTTACAATGTGCTCGAAAAACGCTACGGGCACCCGAAGTGTCCGCTGACGCACAACAATCCTTTGCAGCTGATGGCGGCCACTATACTTTCCGCCCAATGCACGGACAAAAGAGTGAACACAGTTACTCCTGAGCTTTTCAGCCGCTACTCCGATGCGGAATCTTTTGCCAACGCCGCTCCGGCCGATGTTGAAAAAATAATCAGGCCGCTCGGATTTTACAGGTCAAAGGCCAAAAGCATCATTGAATCCTGCAAGCGTATAGTCAAAGATTTTGACGGGAAAATTCCTTCGACCATGGAAAAGCTTGTGTCGCTTCCAGGGATCGGCAGAAAAACCGCCAATGTCATTCTCGGCAATGCCTTCGACACGCCCGGCTTCCCCGTCGACACGCATGTGAAAAGACTGCTCAACCGGATCGGAATTGTCAAAGACCTTGACGATCCCGTCAAAATAGAAATGGTTATAATTGACGCAATGCCAAAAAAATACTGGACAAATTTCTCTCATCTGCTAATTTTCCACGGCAGAGACAGATGCAAGGCAAGAAAGCCTGACTGTGAAAATTGCGAAATACTAAAATACTGTGAGCATGGAAAGAGAAATAAAAAATGAAGCTGCTTAAGAAAAAATTCCGCCAAATAAAAAAATTTCCGACTTGGATTTTCTTTTTCCCGGCAAGTCTGCTTAAAATAATGAAATTCTGTATGAGAACTGAAATCAAGGATCCTTGCGGATACGTAAATCCCGACAAGCCGTTGGTGTCTGTTACATGGCATAACAGGTTGCTTTTTTTCCCAGCCATGTGCCCGGCATTGAGCAGAAAACACACACTGGCCGTGGTCAGCCCTTCGCGCGACGGACAATATGTAACCGACCTTATTTCATATTTTGGCCTGAAAAGCCTCAGGGGCTCAAGCTCTAAAAGGGCCGCGCCTGTGTTGCGCGAAACAATAAAGGCGATAAACAACGGATTCAATGTGAGCTTTACTCCGGACGGGCCGCGAGGCCCAAAATATAAAATGAGCAAAGGGCCAATTATCCTCGCCAGCGTCACTGGAAGCAAACTTGTTCCCATTTCAATCAACGCCAGCTCGTACTGGGAAATCAAAAGCTGGGACAATTTTCAGATTCCCAAGCCATGGGCCAAGCTCACGCTTGTCCTCGGAGAAGGAATGGAAATACCGCCGGATCTCGATGATGAAGGCATTGAAAAATGCCGGGAAGCCGCGGAAAAGGCCCTTATGGAAATAACCATAGACAAAAACGCGTAAGCTTTTTTTTATTTTTTACAGAAACAGGCTATATTATGCGACAATTATTAAGAAGCAAAACATTTTGGAGGATATAAAAGTGAGCAATTCAGCTAAAAGCGACATGTACAAAGAAGCTGGAGTTGATATAGATCTGGCGCAGAGCCTTTTGAAAAAAGTCAAAGAAAAAATAAGCTCCACGCGCCGCCCGGAAATGCTAGCCCCGATAGGAGGCTTTGGAGGACTTTTTCAACTCGACCTGAGCAAATACAACAAGCCAGTGCTCGTGTCAAGCATTGACGGAGTAGGCACAAAACTGATGGTCGCGGCCATGGCCAACAACTATAAAAACGTGGGAAGAGACATAGTCAACCACTGCATCAACGACATTTCAGTTCAAGGCGCCGAGCCATTGTACTTTCTTGACTATATAGGCATTGGCAAACTGCACAGCCCGCTGTATGAACAAGTTCTTGAAGGCGTGGCCGACGCCTGCAAAGAAGCCGGATGCGCGGTCCTTGGCGGCGAAACCGCCGAAATGCCGGGAATGTACGGCGACGACCTGGATCTGGTCGGCGTTATATCAGGCGTCGTTGAAAAAGACAAGATCATCACTGGGGAAAACATCAAGCCTGGACACGCCGCAATCGGATTGGCATCCAATGGTCTGCACACTAACGGATACAGCCTCGCAAGAAACGTGCTCTTCGAAAAATGCTCTCTCACCGTGGATTCCAAGCCCGAGGGCCTTGGCGAGACAGTTGGCGAAGCTCTTTTGCATCCTCACACATGTTACTGGCCAGCCGTCAAAAAAGCCATGGAATCCGGACTCCAGCTCGACGGAATCGCGCACATAACAGGCGGCGGGCTTTACGACAACGTCCCGCGCATCCTGCCCAAGTCAGTTAATGTTGTGTTTGACAAAACAGCCATGCCAATCCTCCCCATATTCAAGCTTATAGTAGAAGGCGGGAATATTCCGCAGGAAGAAGCCTATCGCGTCTTCAACATGGGAATAGGCATGGTCTGGTTTGTCCCTCGGGACAAGGCTGATGAAGCTTTGAAAATATGCAAAGAATACGGTTATGAGGCCGCTGTTTGCGGAGAAGTGACCGAAGGCTGTGGAAAGGTCGAAGTGAAATGAGATGAAATTGCACAGCATGTTTTCATCGGGATTTTCCGGAGCGAAGAGTCTTTTTCAAAGACCCGCGCACAGGGCGATGGATTCATTGTCGGCAATATTTGCGAAAGAGGAAGGCGGCAAAACCGAAAAAGAAACTGCATTGCATGTGGTTTCCCTCATAAGCGCAGTGGCTTTGGCGGACGGGAAAATTGACGAACAGGAAGTCGAAGAACTTCGTAGATATCTTTTCAAGAAATTATCAAAAGGCCATGTGGAAGAATTGATAAATATTTTCAAGGAAGGAAAAAGCGAAGACGCAGAAAGCGCCGCTAAAGCGCTTTCCAAACTGTCTGAGGACGAAAAGATTTCTATTGTTTCCGCATTGATGGACATCGCTTATTCCAACAACGATTATACTGCCAATCAACGCAAAGTGATCATTGACATATCCCGAAAATTGGGATTTGACGACGCAGTCGCGGAAGAACTCGAAATACAGTGTATTGAGTACAGAAAGAGGCGGGACAGCTTTCTCAAATCCAGCGCCGGGATTATTGTCGCTTTGATTATCATATCAATATTTATCCTCGCCGCCACTTTCCTGAAGTCTGTCCTGTTCGGACTGATTCTCGCTTATTTTTTCCTGCCTTTGGAAAGATGGTTTGAACACAAGTTCTTTAAATTCCCCATGATAAAAGCAATATCCGGAGTCTTTTCCCGCGTGATGGCTCCAGTTCTCTCCATGCCGGGAAAAGTCAAAAAGGCATTTGCGCGAAAAACGGAAATGGATGAAGAGCCGGATGAAAAAAGCGTTGAATTGAAACGGCGGGAATTTGAAGTGTCCCGGGCATGTTCCGCCACTGTTTTTGCATTTGTGTCCTGCGCCCTCGGCGTCCTCTTCTTGTTTTTATTCCTTTCCGCTTCATATGTCACAAACATGGGCAAATCCATGAAAAAATGGGCAGACCTGCAAGTCAAGCAGGCTCAGAAAGCGGAAAGCCAGGCAACAAAAACAGGCGGAAAAAAAGAAGTTGTCAAAACATCTTTGGAAAGCAAATATGCCAGCTCATTCATAGCCCAGAACATGCACAAGCTCGAATCATACAAGCCGCGTCTGGAAAAGATCCCTTTCTTTAACTGGGCCGTAAGAAAGGTCAAGGAATTCCTGCAAAACGACAAAGAACGCGACAAGCTTATTGAAGCTGTGCTCAGCAAATCCGGCGGCGTTTTTTCATTTACTGCTGGATTTGTCGGAAATGTCTTCGCTGTTCTTCTGAACATAATGCTCTCAATTTTCTTCTTCTCGCTTTTTCTCCAGAAAATAGCCATATCAAGCTCATCATCCGCCCGCCCCGGCGGCGGCAATATTGTCCAAGGCATTTTCAGTTCCAAGTGGATGCCTCAAACCAACAGAAAAACCCGCGAGGAAGCGGCGTCAATACTGGACAATATCATTTTAAAGCTAAGAGCATGGGTAAGAGGATATCTTTCCATTATAATAATAGAAAGCATTGTTTACATCACAATTTTTTCAATTATCGGCGTGCCGTACTCGTTTGTCCTGGGTTTTTTGGCCGGATGCACGGTGCTGCTGCCATATATCGGGCCGGTCTCAAGCGCTTTGCTTACCACTGTCGTATGCCTTGCGGCAGGCGGCCCTTCAAGCATGCTGATCATTGTCATTGTCATTTTGGTCTATATAATCATGAATGGGATCGTTGAGCAGCTGTTCCTTTATCCTGCACTTGTTGGAAACGCCTTGGGGCTCACTACCATAGAGACTATCATAGTTGTCTTGCTGGGCGGGCTTTTTGCGGGCTTTTCGGGGATGATATTCGCCGTCCCGGCGGCGGCAACGCTAAAATATCTTGTGCCTAAAATTTACAATTGCTGGCAATAAAATTTGCAAATTGTGTGAAATTTTCTTTTTGGAGCGCTATATTTGCTCTATATGTTTTTGATAATGAACTAAACATAAAAAAAGGGGGACTGACAATGTTGGATCTGCTAAAAAAAAACTTGTATCTGGGAGCCGGACTTCTGTCTATGACTCAAAACAAAGTCAAAGAACTCGGTGAAAAACTCGTAAAAGAAAGCAAAGTAACCGAAGAGGAAGGCGAAAAATTCATAAACGAACTTATGAAACAAGCCGAAGATACAAAAAACAGCTTCGAAAAACAAATCACCGAGATTGTTGAAAAAGTCATGACGAAAATCAAGCCGCCTTGCATGTGCGAAATTGAAAAGCTTAAAGAAGAAGTCGCCGCATTGCGTAAAACATTGGAAAAGCACAAAAAATAATAAGCAACGCTCTTTAAAGACAAACACAGGAGCTTGCAAAGCAAAAAATTATTTTTTGCTTTTGGGTTCTTGTTTGTTTGTCAGTTTATTTGTTTTCTTGCCATGACATGACTCTTTAATGTTGAATATGGGCATGCCTTCCTCAATATTTTCAGAGTTTTTCTTTCTGAGCGCAAGTCTTGTTATGCGCCAATCCTCGCCAATTTTCTTTGCTTGAAAAAGACACCTGGCCCGCCAGTATTTAACAAAAAAATCTGATTTTGTTTGCCTCTTGGCTCAGTCGCCTGTACTTTCCCTGCTTGCAGTATGAATGTGTTTGCGGAAGGACATTTCCAGTATGGACAAATATGATGTTGTTATTATAGGCGGCGGGCCAGCCGGAGCCACGGCGGGATATCTTTTGGCCAAAAACGGGTTTTCAACAGCAATAGTTGACTCCATGAAGTTTCCGAGGCCAAAGCTCTGCGCCGGAGGGATAACCTCTAAAACGAAGCGGGTTTTCGAGAAAATTTTTGATTTCAAAATGGAAGATCTGGCTGTTTCGGACAGCGACCATGTCAATTTTTTCTTTGGCGGCAGACGCATTTCTTCTGTCGATGGGATTCCTTTGCATTTTGTCGACAGAGGCAGCTTTGACCATGAATTGATCAAGCGTTTTGTGTCTGTTGGTGGAGTTTTGCATGAAAATGAGCGCGTCAGGCGCAAAGACATAGGCGATGATTTTTTGCGTTTGCGTTCGGGGGAAAAAATAGGATTTTCAGTTTTGATTGGAGCGGACGGGGCTCTTAGCGAGGTTAGGAAGCTTATGGAGCCGAAGTATAAGCCTTCGGGTTTTTGCGTTGAGCTGGAAGTTCCTTCTAAAGAACGGCTTCCCAAGGCAGTGGACTTGTATCTGGACACAGTCAAAATAGGATATTTATGGGATTTCCCATCGAAAAATGGCCGATGCCTTGGCATAGGAGCCGACATGAGCGAAGCTAAAATGATTAAACCCAAATTAATTGACTTTATGAAGAAGCATTCATGTTACGACCCCGCCATAAAAATAAAAGGAGCAATGATTCCTTTTAAAGAATATGTAAAAGTCGACAATTTTAAAGAAAAAGTATTGCTTATAGGCGACGCAGGCGGCCTGGTAGACCCTGTCACTGGCGAAGGCTTGTATTTTGCGGCATGTTCCGGCTTGTTTGCGTTTGAGGCAGTCAGAGCTTGCTTGAGGGATGGAGAGTCCCTACCGCAGACTTATCAGGGCTATGTGAAATATATCCACAGGATTATAGACCTCATGGCTTTTGCCAGGCATAAGTTGTATTTCCCATTGATCAGAAAAATACTGCTTAACACTTTGGGGCGCCAGAATTGGTTTATGAGAAGATCATGCAACCGGATACTTGATGGATTTTCCTTCAAGGGCACCGCGCGAAGCGTTGAATTTCTTCTGAAAAAGCATTGCCGATGAAAAGCCAGAATATAAAGGGCTGGCTTGATCCATTGAGCTTGACAGGAAACAAGGAGCTTCCAAACAGAACCGTTCCAAGTCCTATGGACGGCGTAATGAGTCCTGTTTTTTGCCGCGCAATGAATGAATTGCGTCTTATTGACTGCTGGATAACGCCGTTTATCAGAATATCCAATTCAATTCCTGGGCTTCTGCGCTTGAGCCGCAGAATTGAGCCGTTCATGCAAAGCGGACTGCCTGTAATAGTCCAGCTTCTCGGCAATTCTCCAGAACTTTTGTCGGAAGCTGCCAAAAGGCTGGAAACATTGGGGATTGACGGTATTAATCTGAATTTTGCCTGTCCGAGCAATACAGTTGTCAGAAATGGCGGCGGCGGCAGTCTCCTCAAATCGCCGGAATTAATGACCAGGATTCTGGCCGCAATCCAAAAAGAATGTCCAAATCTTTCTTTAAGCGTCAAGCTTAGGACGGGTTTTTCATCTCCCGACGAGCTTGCGGAAATAATTAAAGCTGTAAGGAAAGCGCGGCTGGATTTTATAATATTACATTTCCGAACTGTTGCCGAAGCTTATTTAAAAGTTGAAAACGCTTACGAAAGACTCGGCGAGGCGGTCGATTGCGCCGGAGAAGTTCCGCTTATAGGGAGCGGCGATGTTTTTGCGCGCGCGGACGCTGAACAAATGTTTGAAGCCAGCGGATGCGCCGGAATTGCCGTCGCTCGCGGCTTGCTTAGAAATCCTTTTCTGATCAGAGATATTCAGAATATGATTGTCGGGTCGGAAAGCGCCCTGCCGGAAAATGAGCAATTTATTTTCTTCAACAAAATGCTGGATTTTGCCAACGAAAATCCGAAATTATATTGGAGGCGCTCCTTTTTTATGGAAATAGCCTCGCATCTATGGGGGAGCGGGCATCACTTTTTTGAGGAACTGAAAAATATGTCAGACAAAGACATGCTCGGTCGAAAAAACTCTTTTTAACGAGTATATTTCAGCAAAGACAGGGAGAATTGAATGACAGGGACAAAACCGGATTATTATTACAGGCAATCAGCGGTTGTTCCTTTCCTTGAAGAAGACGGCAAAATAAAGATTATGCTTATAACCTCAAGGAAACAAGGCCGTTGGATCATCCCCAAAGGGATAGTGGAGGAAGACATGTCTCCGGCTGATTCAGCCGCCAAGGAAGCCTGGGAGGAAGCCGGCGTAAAAGGAATTTTTTTAGAAAAGCCGCTGGGCAGCTACAAGTATGAAAAATGGGGCGGGATATGTTCGGTGGAGGTGTTTGCCATGAAAATAGAGCGCATATTTGACTCATGGCTTGAAGATGATTTTCGGAAACGCAAATTGTTAAAATTAAAAAAAGCAAAAGAGCTTATAGACGATAAGCCTTTGATAAAGATTTTTGAAAAATTAAATGAACTTAAGGAAAAATAAAAAATGAAAAGATTTGCTGTTTTATTTGCTGCCGCCTCACTGTTAATCCTGAACTCGTGCGCATTGTTTCAAAAGGAAAACGCAGTCACTCAAGTGTCAACAATCGACGCGCTTATCAACGGCGTTTATGAAGACAAAGTAACATTGGCTGATTTGAGGTCAAGTGGGGACTTTGGCATCGGCACGCTTAACTTTATTGACGGCGAATTGCTTCTGGTGGATGGAGAGTTCTACCGGGTAAAAGCGGACGGAACTGTTGACCAGCCGTCCGATGAGGATATGACGCCTTTTGCTTCTGTTGCCTTCTTCAGAAACTACTCATTACAGAGAGTTCAGGAAGGAGTGGATTATAAAAATTTCAAAAAAGACACAGATAAAAGCATTGAGACAGAAAATATTTTCTACGCAATCAGACTGGAAGGAACTTTCACGTCGGTAAAAACCAGAAGCGTTCCCAAGCAGGAAAAGCCATTCAAGCCTCTTATAGAAGTGGTTAAAAAACAGCCGGTGTTCAAGTTTGAAAATGTAAAAGGCGTCATGGTTGGATTTCGCTGCCCGCCTTTCGTAAAAGGAATAAACGTGCCCGGTTACCATTTGCATTTTTTGACAGACGACAAAAAAGGCGGAGGACATGTCCTGGACTTCACTGTCGACAATGCCAAAGTGAAAATATGCCGCGTGTTTAATTTTAAGATGATATTGCCGGACAACAAAGCATTTTTCAAAACGGATCTGTCCATAAATCGCGAAAAAGAACTTAAAAAAGTCGAATCAGATAAGAAATAACCTCCAAATAAGAGGTGTAAATGTTTGCTTTCTTAAATAATTTTTTGCCATTGACTATATCGCTTATTTTTCTTTTTGCCTTTTCGGGATGCGGGAAAGATGTTGCAGCAGAAAAAGACTATAAAATGCTGCGCAATCAAATGATCAATACGCAAATAAAGGCTAGAGGAATTAAGGACAAAAGGGTTCTTAAAGCTTTGCTCGAAGTGGAGCGGCATAAGTTTATGCCGCAAAAATATCGCCGTTTCGCTTATAATGACCATCCCGTTCCCATCGGGGAAGGCCAGACTATTTCACAGCCATATATTGTGGCTCTTATGACCGAAGAGCTGCGCTTAAAGGGCAATGAAAAAGTGCTGGAAATAGGAACAGGCTCGGGTTACCAGGCCGCAGTTCTTTCAAAATTGTGCGCCAAAGTTTTCTCAATTGAAATTTTTGAAACGCTCGGGGAAAAAGCGAAAAAGCTGCTTTTGGAGCTGGGATTTGACAATGTGAAAATAAAAATAGGGGATGGGCACAAAGGCTGGAAAAAACACGCTCCTTTTGACGCAATAATAGTGACTTGCGCCCCTGCGAATATACCTGCTCCATTGATAAAACAGCTTAAAGAAGGCGGAAGAATGATTATTCCGGTAGGAATGCATGTTCAGGAGCTTATTCTTTTGACAAAGAAAAATGGCAAAATAATACAGGAAAAAATTTTGCCGGTAAGATTTGTCCCGATGCTGAAAAAAAATGGAGGCAAGGCTATTTAAAACAGTACATTCGGCAAACTAATTCGGAAAAAACTTTTTTCCCGTTGACAAGCGTTCTTCCATAATCGCGCTGGCTGTCAAGAATATAATAAAGTTCACCGTCAGTCTTGAGCAAAATTATTTTGACGATTCCATCTTTTGGAAAAGGAATTTTTAATTTGATCGTGTTTAATCCAATAGTATTCTGAATGATCAACTTTTTTGACCCGTTAATTTCGATTTCAGCTTTCCCACTTTTTTCCCAATAAGTTGTAAGTTCAAAATCAGCGGTCTTGTATGCCTTGAAATCAATTCCGGCAAATTCCTTTTCCAAAACTTCATGTGGTTTAAACTTGCCGACTACCCAGCCGCCAAAAGGCCTTGGCCCATTGTCAAGAACCATTGTTTCCTTGTTTGAAATATCAACAATTATCCCGTTTGGACGCGCAATTCTCATTAAGATAGGCTCATAATTTTTGCTGTACACATCATATGCTATATAACAAATGAAGAGGCCGAAAATAAGAAATGGCAGACAACGCTTTAAAAGCGCTCCAAAATCTTTTTTGCGAATAATCGAAAAGCACGCGGCCAAATATCCGCCGGCAAAAACACCAAGCAGCGGAACAAGCGGAGCGCGGAATCGACTGAGTATGTAAAAAGCGGCGGTGGCCATCCAGAAGGCGGCGACAAAATAATACAGCAGACAGATTTTTCGGCTCCTTAAAATTCTGGAGCCAAACATAAACATGCCTGCTATTGCAAGACTGATTATCACAGAGTTCGGAATAAACCCCAATATCGGCAACAACTTGCTTTTGGCTCCATGATGCGTCAATACAACATTGTATCCTATTTCGCGGCTGTCCCAAAACAAAAGCATTTTTCTGAATGTTAGCTCAATATACGCAAGAGGCTCTCTTTCAAACCAGTCCCATATTTTGCTGTATACCGATATTCCTTTTTTTGTATCGTTCATCCATGCCTGGAAAGCGGGGGGATATTCCAAAGCCCCAGGAGAAGTTTCCGGGGTGTTTCCAAGAGCCAGAACCACTTGAGCCGCAGTGGAGGGCCCTGTCAGCTTGCCCAGCTCTTTTGTGTTGTGCCAAGAAAATGGCAACTGTGGCAGAAAAATAAAAATAAGCAGGAGCGCGGCTGGCGCGAGTTTTTTCAAAATGGATTTTTTCGGTTGAGCGTCCTTGAAAGATTTTGGCGCAAATTCAAGATACAATGCGGCAAAAAGAAGCCCAGGCACAAAGAACCAGACGTTTCCTCTTGTGAGAATAGAAAGAGCGGTGACCGTGCCCAGTAAAATCCACCATCGCAGCTTGCGGTATTTTATGGCATTCAAGGTCAGATAAAAAACAAGCACAATCCAAAATGCCTGCAAAGTGGCTATAAGCATATAAGGTGTATATATGACAAGTACGTTGCAAAAAGCAAGAAGCAAAGCCGCTGTAATGCCCGCACGCTTTCCAAATATGCGTGCGCCAATCAAGGCTGAAATATAGACAGTCAGCGCGCCGAGCAAAGACTGAACGGCAATGACTCCCCATATTGAACTGCCGCTGCAAAAAAAGATGACTGGAAGGAATGCCGCATAGTAAAAAGGCTGATAATAGTAAACCCCTTTATGTCCGCCATTTAAAATTTCTTTGGCTAGCTTATTGTAGGTGAACATGTCGCTTTGCGATACAGGATTTATGACATCAGAATCGTGAAAATACAAGTCCGCGCAAACCAGAATGCGCGCGGCAAATGCAGCAAACGCCACAGATATGACAATAAAGAGAAATTTTTTTCTCATCAACGGCCTTTGTTGTGCGGCTTTCCTGAAAAAGCTGCAAACACGGAGCTTTCCGTGATCATACGGTCATCAATTCTTTATCTTTTGCCTCAAGGTCTTTGTCTATATTTTTGATGTATTCATCAGTCTGCTTCTGAATATCATCAAGGATTACCTTAAGGTCGTCTTCTGTTATCTCGCTGCTCTTTTGAGATTTTTTGGCAATGTCGTTGCCTTCGCGGCGAATATTGCGAATAGCTACCTTTGCCTCTTCGGCTCTGATTTTGACCTGCTTGGCAAACTGAGTGCGGCGCTCTTCGCTGAGCTCAGGGATAGGGAGACGCAATACGCGTCCGTCGCTGACTGGAGATATTCCGAGGTTCGACGTCAGCAAAGCTTTTTCAATAACAGACACCGACGAGGGGTCCCAGGGCTGAACAACCAAGAGGCGCGGCTCGGGTGTGGTTATTCCGGCGAGCTCTTTCAATTTAGTAGGCGTGCCGTAGTAGTCGATGGTCATGTTTTCGACAAGCGCGGGCGAAGCTTTGCCCGTGCGAACAGCGGCAAAATCGTGTTGCATGGCCTCTTCGGCTTTCATCATCATTTCTTCGAGATAATCCATCAATTCTTCAATGGCAACACTCATTTTAAATTTCTCCCAAATAGATTTATTAGTATATAATCCAAGGTTAAAATTATCACGCAATATGCATATTCGCAAGCCATGTAGAACGTTTTTCACAAAAGCTCATCAGGGAAAAGGAATGGTCGGAACCGCCAAAAGTCCTTAAAAATAAAAGAAACCGGCAAAGCCACTTTTAAACTCACTTCGTGGGGGCGCCGACGTTTAAAGAGTCAAATCGGGATTTTTTGGGCCAAAATGTTTAAGCATAACAATGGGGTCGGCTTGTGATGAATTGCTTATGATTATGCCTTCCCGAGCCGCTTTTTCCGTTACAAAAAACTCATCGTTTGTCAGTTGTCCGAAACGGATAAGAGCTGGTGTTTCAATGTTCAAGCCATTCATCTTTCCATGTCCTTGCATCATAATCATGCCGTATGCGGCATTGTCTTTTATCGTTATCGTCTGCCCCGGGAGAACCGTCAACTCTTTTGCGCTGAAGTCTGTGGATTTATAACATATCCATTTTTCAATGTATCCTTCCGCGCGCATTTCGTTTTCGTTTTTGACTGGAATCGGGCGCATAAACCGGTTTTTTCCGAATTCCGGGTCTGTGTTTTTCTCCCAGTCTATGACTTCGACAAGCCAGTCAAAATCGCCGATGCGCTCCTTGGGCGAGTCTTTCCAGAGAAGCTCTTCGGGCACTATCTGATTGTCCACAAGAGACTCATACATTGCAAAAACGTCCGAAGCCTTTTGCGGCTCGTAAGTGCACAAGCTCCCGGGCGCGTGGAGGATTCCAGGCGGCACATCCCATCCCGTTCCAGGATCAAGGCTGTAAGCCTTTGAAAGGCTGGTTATCTTATTGTCGCCCTTTGTGAAGTTCACAAGACATTCCCTCACTTGCTCCTTGCTCACTCCGGGCTCAAAGCCAAAAAATGTAAAGCCGAAATGTCCTGGATGATTATTCAATTGCGGCGGAAAGTAATAGGCTTCCGGCTTGCCTTTCTGATTCACAAGGCGCGCGTGTTCCTCTCTGTGATGGATATGAAATGGCAGAGGGCCGAGATTGTCGAAAAACTTTGAATACATAGGCCAGCATTTGTGTTTGCTCCATATTCGCTCGCCCACGATGTCTGCTTTAAGCTCTTCAATCGCGTCCCTCAAAAGGAATTGTTCGCTTTTTCCGCCGTCCTCAAAAACAATATTGCTCAGGCCTTCGTTGCGTCCGGTCAAAGGGCCGTTGTCCGCTGGCGTGGTCGATGCCAGCCAGCGTTCGTCAATGCCCCCTCTTTGGCCGCCGAGCGCGTAATAATCGTCCGGGTGCAGTTTGATTCTTCTGCCGGGGATGCAGAATGAGCGCGGCACCCAGTTCGGGGCAAGCCTTAATACTCCATTGCCTTGCTCCAAAGCTTTTTCAGTCAAATTTTTAATGGACATTTTTCCCTCCGCTATTTAAGAGTTATTTCAAACATTTCAATGGTTTCAAGCCTGGCAAGTTTGAGCGTTATTTGCCCGTTATCCTCTGAATAATCCGCGCTTTGGAAATTGGACACAGTTCTAATTGAGCGCGGCCTTTCGTTCCCTGGGAGTCGCAATGTTATTTGCAAGTCGTAGACGGACAGATTGGGAAGCTCTTTTTGATAGTTGACCAGGCACAGAATAAAGGCGTTTTCGGTCGAGCTTTTAAGAATTGTGATCTCAACGCAGAAAGGCGCGTTGGACGATTCTATAATTCCGGCAGGGATATATTTTCTAAAAAGCGACTTTATGAATTCCCGCTGTGAATCTTGCTCGGACTCCATTACGGAGGAATACAAATAAACAGCCTTTCCATCTCCATGCAAATGTTCCGCCAGCCCGCAGAATTCAGTCAATTTCCCTGGAGGGTTCGAGTGTATTGACGCGTATGTTTCTTGATCGTCGCATTCAAAGAGCGGCTCCGCAACTTGCGCCAAAACCTTTGTGCTTGTCGCTTTTGTCCTGGGGGCTTTTCTTGAGCACGACACAAATTGCTGATTGTCATAGTCAAGCGCCAGATAACTTACGCGTTCCGTCATCTCCCCGGTATATGACACTCCAAAGACATCAGCAAGCGCAAAATCCCCGGAGCTGGCCCCTTCCTGATCATAATATGAAGTCATTCCGGTTGCGATCAGCGTCCCGCCGTTTTTGACGAAAGCGCGCAATTTTTCAGTTTCTAGCTTCGAAAGAAAGGCGGCGTCATTTATTACAATTGTTTTCAGGCCTTCAAAGTTGCTTGTGGTTTCTGTTATTACTTTGTAGGGGATGTTTGACTGTCCTAAAATTGTAGCCGCGCCCATTGTCTCTTGCAGCATTGGCACATTTCTTACAGAGTCCATGTTAAAGTCCTTTTGAACAAACTCCTCCAGTTTTGTGCCGTTGCCGTCGCTGTTCACACGCGAAGGCATTGAAAAGTACAAGCCGGTTTCCGCGCACAAATCAGGCCTGTGCTTTTGGACGCAATCCTTAAAAGGCTTCAAAATGGCAGACACAGCCCCAAGCCGTTCGTAGGTGTCAGGGCACAGCGTGCCGTCTGGGTTGATGGCGTCTATGAAAAAGTAAGCGCCTCCATTGGCGAGAGTGGTCGCGGCGTTGCAAAGAAGCTCATCTTTGGATTTTGTTGATGTGTGGTCCCTTAGATTGACACATCTTGAAGTCATGAATTCATAGGGCTTATTTTTTGACAAGGCGGCAAAAGCTTTTGCTCCAAAGCGCTGTTGTTTTATTTCCCCATAAAAGTCGCCGGACGCATAATCTGACGCTTCGGCTATCCCAGAGCTTTGCCCCAAAAGCCAGCCATGGAGCATTGGGGAAAACTGATGAACTACAGTCACTTCCGGCTTTATTTCTTTTATGGACGCTGTCAGCTCCGCCGCAAATTCAGCCATCCATCTTTCACGGGCGCGCTGAAAAATGACCCACTCGGGATTCCCCCAGTCTATTGTGTCGGGCATTTCTTTTCCGAATTCACTTTGATATTTTTCAAGACATGAATCGCAGCGGCAAACCATTGGCCAGAACGTCATGTCTATAAATATGCCGCGCACGTTGTATGCGATTATTTCCGCTGACTGCTTTTTGCAGAACTCCACGTACTCTTTGTTGTTGACGCAGGAAAACCAGTAGCGCTTGTGATGATCTTTGCCGGAAATGTCTTTCATTCTCCAGGACGGATGTTTTTTGGCGGAGTCATTGTGAAAAATGACAGTGGTGTAAGCCACTGGCGCAATGTTTTCTTTGTCGAGGAGCTCAACGGTCTCTCCAAAAATGTCTCTTCCGTCAAGATTTTTGTGCATGTGCCCGACCTTTGTCGGATAATAGCAATTGCCGTTGTGGCAACACGCGTAAACCATCGCCGAATCAACGCCTGATTTTTTTGCCATAGCCACATATTTGCGCGGATCAAATTTTTTCATAAATGAAGGATCGTCTTCGCTTATATGATTGTCTATCAAAAGTCTCGCGTAGCATTTCTCAGTCCAGCAACTCACTTTGCATTCTCCTATTATGATATCTTAAATTTATCTATAATCTATATTAAATTATATTTAAGCTTGAGTCAACACTGATTTTATGCTATTGTTTGCACATAAATGATATTAAGGAATCAATAAATATTTGTCAATGGATGAGTGGCTCAATATAATTTCGCCGTGCATAAGGCTTATTGGCGACGCAGAAACACGGCCCGGATGGGTCGAAGCTATGCGCGTCATTTATGATCACGAGCTTGTTTTTTTTGAAAAAAGCTCGTATGCGCTCGACATAGAAGGCGAAAAAATTGACTGTCCGCCTAATTCATTTATTATTGTTCCGCCTGGGAAAAGGCATATTTCCAGAGACGCATCATACAAGCGCGGACACAGGCGCTGGATTCACTTTGATTGGAACTACCATGAGAGCAAAGCGGAATATCCAGTGATGACATATTGTCCAGCTCGCCCCCAGGAAGCTCTTTTCAGAAAAGCCCCGCCTCATGTGCCTGAAAAAATAATTAGAGGGCCAATAAAGTCCCCTCGGGCAATAGAACTGTTTGAGAGGATATCCAATCGTTGGCGCTATGGCAATCTCCACAGCAGGTGCGCCTGCCGCGGTTTATTGCTAGAGTTGTTGCTGGAACTGCTTTGTTCCGGATACAATCAATTTGAGGAGCAGTCGGAAGGGAATCGTCTTGGCGGAAGGATTAGATACTTGTTGAATAAGCTTGCGGAAGAGCCGCTTTGCAAAATGGGCTCCATTTCGGACGCGCTTGAAAAACAGGGAATGAGCTATGCTCATCAATGCCGTGTCTTTAAGCAATGTTATGGAATTTCTCCTTTAAGCTATGTGAATGCCCTGCGAGCGGAGCGCGCGAAAAATCTTTTGCGGGACACTCATTTCGATATTTCAGAAATTGCGGAGAGGCTGGGATACAACAACCTGGGGTATTTTTCCAGATTTTTCAAAAAGAATGTTGGCGTCAGCCCCAGCTATTTCAGATTGAATCCTTGAATTTATAATAATAATAAATCAATTGCGGCCGAATCCCATACAACACACACTGACTTTTTATACAATCTTAAAAAAACTCAATAAATATTGACGCAATTAAAATTATATGCTATACTTACCAAGTTAGACAAGCTAAGTTGACTAAGGGGGCTATTTAAAATTGGGGTAGTGAGATGCGTGAGCAGGGGAAACCGGAAACTTTACTTCATTCTCTCAACAATAAAATATTATATTTATCCCTAAACAACGCCCAAATACCCTCAAAAGAAATTGATGAGATCAAGAATCTGCTTGATGAGCTTCAGGATAACTTCAGAAACAGCCCATCAGATAATACAGTAGCATTGCTTGAAAGAGAGCTAGGAAAATGCAAACGCGCTTTGAACATGTCTCAAAAGTTGACCAATATAGGGAATTGGGAAACAGACATTCAGACCGGAAAGCTTGTATGGTCCGATGAAATGTACCGCATTTTTGGCTATGAACCAGGCGAAATAAAAGACATAGATTTTGATTTTTTCCTTTCGCATATTCATCCCGAAGACAAAGAAATGGTAGCTCGCAAAAGAGAAGAAAGCAAAAAAACCAACAGTTTCAAAGCAGAATTTAGAATAATATCCAAAGATGGCTCAGAGAAAATAATATCAGCGATGGGAGAATGCGCTTCAAGCTTAGACGGGAAGGCTCTTAAGCTGTTTGGAACCAATCAGGACATCACAAAATATAAAAAGACAGAAGACCGCTTAAAGTTTATTCTGGACGCAACCAGCGACGGCATATGGGAGCTGGATCTAAAAACCAACATGATGCGCGTAGAAGGCAAGCTGTACCTGGATCTCGGCTTCCAGAATGGAGAAACAATTCCTATGAAACATCTCAGGGATTTAGTTTATCCTGAAGATCTTTTGCGCCTTGACAACCAATTGGCAGCTTGCTCCGACAATAAAAGCTACACCTTTGACTCCGTTTGCCGCATCCGCAAAACAAATGGGGAATATTTCTGGTATCTTGTGAGGGGCAGCCTTATCAAAGATGCTTCAGGCAAGGCCGTTAAGGCGCTTGGAAGCATTGAGGATCTTGCAATTCACAAAAGAATGGACCAGCTTAAAGAGAGAATAGAGTTCCAGCAAAAAGTTCTCGATGCAATTCCAGTGCCTGTTTTTTATAAAGGCAAAGATGGAAAGTATTTGGGGTTCAACAATACTATGGCTGATTTATTGGACTTGACCAGCGATATAATTGGCAAAAGTTTTTCCCAAAGAGCTCATGAAAACAAGAGGCCAAATTTGGAAAAGTTAATTTTAAAAAGCGACAAAGAACTTATTGAAGGAGGAGGTCAGACACGGTTTGAGATCAATGACATTTCCATTGACGGCAACAAATATGACTTTATTGTCTACAAAGCCGCGCTTCCTGACAGCAAAGGGCAGACAGAATATATTGTTGGCGCGGCAATAGACATCAGCAAGATCAAAAAGGCACAAAAAGAGCTTGAAACCGCCGAAGAAAAACTCAACACCATCCTCAATTCCATGAAAGAAGTCATCTTGCGCTATGATAAAGACTGGCGAGCAATGTGGGCCAATCGCGAAGCCCATGAAGTCCTTAATAAAAATGAGGGCGAGATAATAGGGAAATATTGCCATGAACTTTGGTTTAAAACTGACAAACACTGCGAAAATTGCCCTATGGAAAATGCGAATAAAAAGGGAGAAAAGCAAGAGAAAGTCATAACACTCCCAGACGGGCGCATATATGACATGACATGTTATCCAGTGATTGAAAAAGATGGCAAAATAGGCGGCGTTGTGAAGGTGGCCTTGGATGTGACTGAAAGCGTGAAAAACCGGGAAAAAGCCGAAATTCAAAAAGAACAGCTGCTGCAGGCTGATAAAATGAAATCTTTGGGAACTCTTGTGTCCGGCGTTGCGCATGAAATAAACAATCCCAATAATTATATAATGATGAACATTTCTGTCTTAAAAGAAGTTTTTCGCGACCTGATAAACTTCAAAAATGAAAATTCTGAAACATTCAAGGACACAATGCTTGGCGGTTTTGAGTCTGATGAATTTGACGGATGCCTTTCCGATCTTGTGTCCGGAATAGAGGAAGGGGCTATGCGGATACGCGGAATAGTTGACAGCCTAAAAGAATATTCCAGGCGCACGCCGGTTGACTTGTCAGCTTCATTTGAGATAAACTATGCATTGAAAAAATCATTGCAGCTTCTTGGCAACCTTATAAAAACTTCGACAAGTTCCTTGACTGTAAGCTATGCGGAGAACATTCCCAAAGTCCAGGGAGACATGCATAAGATTGAACAGGTAATAGTGAATGTATTGCAAAATGCTTGTGATGCCCTGGAGGACAAAAGCAAAGGAATTGCTGTCAGAACTTATTTTGACGCTGAAAAGAAAATGGCTGCCCTGGAGGTAAAAGACGAAGGAAAAGGAATACCCCCGGAGAATATAGAACACGTGACAGATCCTTTTTTCACAACCAAAAAGAAACAGGGCGGAACTGGGCTGGGACTCTCAGTTTCTTCCAATATAATGGATGAGCATCGCGCAAAACTGGAAATTGATTCTTTGTCTGACAAGGGGTCAACTGTGAGAATGCTTATCCCGATAGCGGAACGGAAACTTTGAGAGTCGTTTATAATTTGAAAAGCAAATGATATTTTTATTTGAACTGAGGTCAAAACATGAAGAAAGACCTGTATCCTGTCAATCCGATATTGATCGTTGACGATGAAGATCATGCTTTAAACAGCTATAAGTATGCTTTTCTTTCCGCTGGAATAAACAACGTGCTATGTTGCTCTGACAGCAGAAAAGTTATAGATATAATGAATGGCGGCAATATAGAACTGGCATTGCTTGATTTGCTGATGCCGCATGTTTCAGGCGAAAAGCTATTGCGCGAAATAGTCGAAAAATACCCTGGCGTCCCCGTAATAATGGTGACGGGCGTAAGCAAAATAGACTCGGCTGTTGAATGCATGAGGAGCGGAGCGTTCGATTATATTCTAAAGCCTGTTATTCCAAAAGCTCTCTTGAGCAGAGTAAAGCGATGCCTGGAGATGAAAGAGCTTCAAACAGAAAATGTAATGCTTAAAAATAGGATACTGTCCGAAGATCTTAATCAGCCGGAGGCTTTCTCAGACATAGTTACACGCAATAAGCATATGATCAAAATTTTTCAGTATTGCGAAGCTGTAGCGGCCAGCAGGCAGCCTGTCCTGATAACAGGCGAAACCGGTGTTGGCAAAGAGCTTTTCGCCAATGTCATCCATAAACTGAGCACGCGCTCCGGCGCGTTTGTTCCGGTGAACATTGCCGGTTTTGACGACAATCTGCTTTCAGACACTTTGTTTGGACACAGGAAGGGCGCGTTTACAGGAGCTGTTGACAATCGCACAGGAGTAATTGAAAAAGCATATGGCGGCACACTTTTTCTTGATGAAATAGGCGACTTGAGCTTGCCATCGCAGGTAAAGCTTCTTCGCCTGCTTCAGGAAAACGAATATTCACCGCTCGGCTCCGACATTCCCAAAATTTCTGACGCAAGGGTGGTCTTGGCAACCAATAAAAATTTGGCGGACCTGCAAATGAATTCTGACTTCAGAAAAGACCTCTACTATAGGATTTCAACCCATCATGTCCATATTCCACCTCTCAGGGAAAGAAAAGATGACATTAAGCCGCTGATCGATCATTTTATTGATATAGCGGCGAAGGAGCTCAACAAAAAAAGACCGCAGTATCACCCTGAATTGATTACCCGCTTGAAGTTGTATCATTTTCCTGGAAATATAAGGGAGCTTCAGGGGATGGTCTATGACGCAATCAGCAATCACGACTCAAAAATGTTGTCGATGGATATATTTAAAAAACACATAGAAATGAATATTGACATGAACAGCCGTCTTCATGCCAATAATAATTCCAATTCATCGTCAGATCTTTTTGATGAGACGCAGGATTTGCCTTTGCTGAAAGCAGCCACCAATGCTCTGGTAAAAGAAGCCATGAAAAGAGGCTGCGGCAACCAAAGCGTGGCGGCTAAACTCATAGGAATTTCTCCTCAAGCCATCAGCGCAAGATTGAAAAAAATGAAACTATAAATCATTGCGGCCCAAAAATTAATCCTTCTCCACAAACTCCTTGTGGAGAGCTATTTGAGCTTTCTCAAAATGATTCCTTGTCACGACAAACTGCATGTTGACCTGCCTCATACACTGGTCAAGAGCAAGGATGTTTATTCCCGCCGCCGCCAAAGCGCTTGCGGCTCTGGATAAAAATCCCGGGATTTTCATATTGCTGCCGATTACAGTCACTATTGCCACATCGATTGTTGAAAGCTGAGCGTTAGGCAGTGACTGGCTCATCCATTTAAGGCATTCCTTGAGATTTTTTGCTTTTTTGGGAATAAAGTGAGTTATAGTGTTGGCGTTGGTGTTTTTCGCGATATAGCTGATATTAGCTTTGCGCAGGCTTGCAAGCACCTTGTAGTCGTAGCCGCTTTCGCCAACCATTTCAGGGTCGTACACTTCTATGGCCACAATGTCATCGCGGCCACAAATCATTTCCACGCGAGGCTTAGGAGAAACGTAATCGCAACTTATCAGCGTGCCTGGATGATCCGGATCAAAAGCATTCTTTACTCTTATGGGAATGTTTTTCAACTCCATTTCTTTTGACGCCTTGGAATGAATTGCTTCCATATCCATGTCAGACAACTGGTCAGCTATGTCAAAATTGGTGTTGCCGATTATTTTCACTTTATCCATGCCAATAAGAACAGGATCGCCTGTGCTCAGGTGGTATTCTTTGTGAATGATCCCCTCTCGGGCATCGGTGAGGACGGCTATTTTGCTGAAAGTTATTTCGCTGTAGCCTCGGTCAAAGCGGGTCATTATGCCCTCGTCATACTTCACATAGCCTGTAGCTATTAACAATTCCTTATCAAACTTGGAGCCTTTGAAGCAGCGCAATATCATTTGATCAAGGGAATAGGATTCTGTTTCTTTCCAGCCGGTCAGATCCATGAACTTTGCGTTGACTCCGTTGCTTTGCAGAATAAGCGCGGAGTTGAAAGCGCTGTGGGCTTCTCCGGCGGCGCTTAGAAACTCGCGGCTTGCGGGCAGATAATCTGTGGGCTTCAAATGCCCGTAGGAGCGCAGGCGCATAATGTCTTCCAGGCAATCCTTCAAGCCGTTTATGCGTTCATTGACAAAAGCATCGGCTTTTGACTGATCCAGCCCTATGGGCTCAAAAGAGCGATTGCATTCGAACATTTTATTTTTAACAGTTTCCAGAGCATCCTGCCATTTTTCATCGCCAGCGGCAAATCTTCCGTAGACTCCGGGCTCCCCTGTTTTTTTGTCCTCAAGAAGCAAATTTGTTATGCCGCCGTAAGCGGAAACCACAAAGATGCGGTTATAGAGTTCATTCCCGCTGCGTTTGCCGATGATGACGTTTTCCATCACTTTGTTAAATTGGCTCATGGAGGAGCCGCCTATTTTCTCTACTGTATGCATTCCTGGCATATTACATATCCTCAATTCTAAATATTTTTGCCTTGTTGCGCACTTCCGCCATTTCCTCAATTTTTTTGACAGCCATATTGACTGATGATTCGAGCGCGTTGTGTGTAAGTATCAGCAATGATACATTTTCTTTTGATTGGCCTTCGCGCTGGATAAAGCACGAAATGTTGATCTGGTTTTTTCCAAGGATGTCTGCCACTTTTGCAATGACGCCAGATTTGTCCTTCACCTGAAAACGCAGATAATAGCGTGACTCTATGCTTTCCATCGGCGTGAGCTTTTTAAATTGTGGTCCGATCCGGAATGCCGGCACGCGCCTGTCAGAGCCAAATTTCAAATTCAAGCCGACATCCACAAGGTCTGCCACTACGGCGCTGGCGGTCGCGTCGCGTCCGGCGCCACGGCCGTAGAAAAGAGAGTCGCCCACTGTGTCGCCATTGACCATTATCCCGTTGAACACGCCGGATATGTCCGCAAGCAAGGTGTTTTTGGGAACAAGCGTGGGATGAACGCGTATCTGCACATCGCCTTCGACTTGCTTGATTATAGCGAGAAGCTTAATGCGATAGCCTAGCTCGTCGGCATATTTTAGGTCATCAAGAGAAATGTCGCGAATTCCCTCAACGTGAACAGGCTCCATGCCGAACCATTCCCCATATGCCAGAGAGGCGAGTATTGCGGCTTTGTGAGCGGTGTCGTAGCCGTCAATATCCAGTGAAGGCTCGGCCTCTGCATAGCCCAGTTTCTGAGCGTCATCCAAGACAGGCTCGAAGTCCACATTTTCCCGTTCCATTCTGGTCAGGATGTAATTGCATGTGCCATTCATTATTCCGTAAATTTTATTGATCCGGTTGCCGACCAGTCCCTCGCGAAGGGCTTTGATTATAGGAATTCCTCCCGCCACGCTGGCTTCGTAATAAATATCGGCTTTGGATTTTTCAGCGGCGGCAAAAAGCTCTTCGCCTTTTTCCGCAAGCAGAGCCTTGTTTGCCGTAACCACAGGCTTGCCCTGCTCAAGAGCTTCAAGTATCAGGTCTTTTGCTATTGTGGTTCCGCCGATGAGCTCGACAACAACGTCAACTTCTTTAATAAGCTGATGCGCGTCGGTTGTAAGTATTTCCTTTGGGACATCCACTCCGCGATCGCTCTCTATATCTAAATCGGCAATTTTAGCAAGTATCAGCTTGATGCCGCTGCGCTTGGCTATCACATCGCCGTTTTTAAGCAGACAAGCAGCCACTCCCGAGCCAACTGTTCCAAAACCTATTATCCCTATCTTCACTTCTTTCATTTCAGTATCCTTAAAATATGTTCTTTATTTTTTGTAAACTAACCAATATAACTGCAATAATGCTTTTTAAAACCAATGATATGACAGAGGACTGCAAAAAATAAAAAAATGAAAAAATAGGCGAAGGCGCAAAAAGCCTTAAAAAAGTTTATTTACTTTCCGGGGAGTTTTTTTGGAAAAGTTCTTTTTGACCCACATTTGGGGCAAGAGCTTTCATTTATGCGATATTTGCTTATTTCTTTTTTTGTCATTTTGCCAAGAATCGGAGTTCTGAGAAGCGAGAATTCATATTCGCATTCAATGCATTTCCAATCATAGCCCAGCTGGGCTTTGCATTTTGGACATCTCGACCCTTCAATCTTCCCGACTTCCTGCATGCCTTTATAATGGCAATTGGGGCACAAAACATATCTTAAGCGCTTGAATTCCTGTTTCTTTTGGAACATCGTCAAAATGAGAATGAACACAAGAAGAATTGACAAAGCAATAAGCAAGAGGAGCTCCCTGCGTTTTTTGTCGCGCAAAACAAGGCTTATATAAGTTTTTAGTTCCATTACGAGCCCCCTTCCTTTTTTATATATTATAAAGTCAGGCACAATTCCACTTATGTCAATTGAATGTTTGCTTTTTTGGACAAATTATTGTATAATTGTAAAAAAGGCAGATGGAACATATGAGCAAAATAAAGATGAAATTGCTGTTTTTCAAAAAATGTTTCACTTTTATCGAAATGCTTCTTGTTTTTGTGGTTGCCGGAGTGCTTCTCGCAATTTTGCTCCCAAGCCTCTTGAGGGCTCGCGAATATGCCCGCCAGTCGTATTGCATGAATAACATGCGACAGATAGCGCTGGGCTTCAAGTCTTACATGCATGACTTCGACAACTATATGCCGCCTCAATTGTATTGGATGACAGATTTGTCGCCAGTGCATCCATATGCCGAAGACCTTGGATTGTATGTTTGTCCCAGCTCCGGGAAAGAAGCGCTTGCGTCAGCGGATGACTTATACCAGAGAGACGATGACGAGTTCGAGGAAAATAAAGACAAGGTTGATTATTATGTTGGCGGGAAAATGCAAGACGTTGAGCTTTGCAACAGCATCCAGAATGCTGGTCATGGCAACAATGCCTACCATTTTGACATAAGCAACCCTAGCCCTTTGACAGCGGCGGTTGTTGCCTCCAAAAAAGATGACAGACTGCTTTATGATAAAAACCATGACAGCCATCTAGGCAGTTTCAATGTGATTTACATAAAAGACGCGCACTACGAGGTGGAACGAGGCGGCTTTACAAACTACTGGACTCTGGATGACAGGGGATGGGTAGAAACCAGTTTGGATCCGTACCCGGAATACTGACGAGAAAAATATTATTTATTCAGATAATTCTTTGTCTAAATCAAATTCATCTTCTTCGTAATCATCACTGTCATTGTCTTTTTGATCGCCGAAAAGACTTGACGCGGTAATAATAGAACCACACTCAGGACAGCAACCGCTTTCAGCTTCAACAGAACTCTCAGAAATTTCGATCTCGCAATAAGGACAAATCATAGCCATTATTTAAACTCCTCCGCATTAATTAAAATATTCGCGCCCAACTATATAACAACGTTGCAAAAAAGCCAACTCTTGGATTAAAAAAAGTTGAATTTTCATGTTGACAGGCAAGGGATGGAAGAGTAAAAAGTCCTGAAAAAGAAAAGACACCGGCAAAGATAGTATGAGAAGGTCAATCTCCTCGCATGTGATATAATATAATCATATCGCTTTGACATTAACGCACTTTAAGTGCAAAAAAGGAGATTGACCATGAGTAAATGTAACACAGGAATGGTAATAGGCATGGACATGAGCGACAAAAACAGTGAGATTTGCGTTATTGACCAAGACTGCAAAGTTTTGGAAAGGAAAAAGGTGGCAAATACTTTTGATGGATTGGAATATTATTTTTCGGCTTTCAAGGAGCCTTCTTAAGGTTCTTATCGCAATGGAAGCAGGGACTCATTTGCCTTGGGTAAGCATCAAACTGTCCGAAATGTGCTTTAATGTTTTGGTTGGCAACAGCCGCAAGTTGCGGGCTATCTGGGCCTCTGAAAGAAAAAGCGACAGACGTGATGCTGAAATGCTTGCTAGAATAGCTCAATTTGACAAAAACTTATTCTATCCGATTAAACATAGAAATACAGAAAGTCAGGCGATGCTTGCCGTTTTGAAAGCGCGAGATATCATGGTTGGAAGCAGAAAATTAATTTTGTCTATCCGTGGAATGCTTAAAAGCATGGGAATTGCCATTTCTTCCTGTAGCGCCAGATCGTTTGCTAAAAAAGCTTTTGAAAAAATGCCTTCTGAATACCTTTTTGCCTTTAAGGACAATCTTCAAGCAGTAGCGTTTCTGAGCAAAAAAATAGATTTTTGTGATAAAAAAGTAGAAAGGCTTTGCACTAAAAAATATCCTGAAACAGAGTTGTTGAGGAACATAAAAGGAGTTGGGCCAATAACTGTATTAAGTTTTGTTTTAACAATTGAAGATCCTGATCGCTTCAATAAAAGTCGTGATATAGGCGCGTTTCTTGGTCTAGCTCCCAAGCGCGATCAATCGGGCAAAACAGACAAAAAGTTGGGATTTCCGCATTTACGACCGGTGCGAATAAATGAACCGGACATGAAAATCCTGCTTTCATCCAGTTTTTTTATTCTTGCGTTAATGCGTTTTTTTTAGCATTTCTGTTGAAATTTTGTCCTTCACTCTCAATTCCTCTCAGATAATGTCAAACAAAAATCTATCGCGAAGAAATTTTCTTTTAAAAAAAATGAAAGCATGACTAAATTAATTTGAGATGCTGCCGACTTAATAAATATAGAGTCATGCAGGGAAGCAGGACGCTGAAAGAACCCGTTTTTTTATTATGTTTATTCGCATTTTTGAATGCGAAACAGAGCAAAACCCTTTACAGAAAGGAGTCTGTAATGAGACAAAATATTGTGATTTTTATTTTTGAAAGCCATTAAATAGTTCCGTCAAACAAGTGTCACAAGCAAATCAATTTCCCGTCATCCGTCAATATAAGCCATGTATTTCGAGTTTGGATGCGTGATAAGTTCCATTTCATTTACTCAGGGAGGAGTTTGAAGGATGAAAATCGACGATTATGCCATAAGCATGGCCAGCAGCCATGATTTGACCAAATATTCACACAAGGAAGAAACTCTTGTCCAATGGACAGGAGGAGAAACAGCTCAGCAGGCCGCCTACGAAACCCCGGTGAGTGTAAAGCTTTCCTCGCAAGCCCTTGAAAATCTTCAAGAGGAACATTCTTCTTTGCCCATAAGAGAAATTGGAAATGGCGGAGCAAGCTTGAAGCTCTCGCCTCTCTCGCTGAAGTATATGATTCCCAAAATTAAGGCTGAGAAGGCAGAAGCAAATTCCTTTTTGTCTGAAATGGACAAATTGAAAATCCAATTGATTGAAGAACTGCTTTACCGCGCAACTGGCAAAAAAATAAAGATTAAAATATTTGATCCATCTAAGTCAAAAAAAGAAAGCTCTTCAGCCTCATTAAGTGATGAGGCCAGCTCTGAAAAGTTTCAGAAAGCATTAAAGATCGGAGAAGGCGAAAAGGAAGAGCAGCGAGTTGGCTGGGGCTTGGATTATCACTATCTGGAAGAACATTACGAAAGCGAAAAGACCAGTTTTGACGCGCAAGGCGTGGTCAAGACAAAAGATGGCCGGGAAATTCATCTTGATGTAAGCGTTAACATGAGCAGGGAATTTTACACTCGAAAAGAAATTTCACTAAAAGCCGGCGATGCCCTCATAGATCCCCTTGTCATCAACTTTAACGGCAATCTGGCTGAATTGAGTGACAATGATAAAATTGAGTTTGATCTGGATATGGATGGCAAAAAGGATCAGATATCGCGCCTTGCATCTGACAGCGGGTATCTTGCTTTGGATAAAAATAATGATGGTAAAATAAATGACGGAGGCGAGCTTTTTGGCCCCGAATCAGGCAATGGGTTTGACGACTTGGCCAAATATGACGAAGATGGCAATGGATGGATTGACGAAAATGACAGTGTTTTTGACAAATTGCGTGTATGGAATAAAGATTCGAGCGGAAAAGAAGTTCTGATGGCGCTTGGACAAACTGGAGTCGGCGCTATATACCTGGGGCGTGAAAAAACTGAATTTGCCATAACTTCCAATGAAAATTTGAATGGTCAACTGCGGGAAAGCGGCATTTATTTGAAAGAAAACGGAATAGTGGGGACTATCCAGGAGCTAGACTTAGTTGTATAATTGGCCTATAATGTAATTATAAGCCAATCGCTCTGTGGAGGATAAAATTATATAAATATTAATTCAGCATATGGAGTGACTCAAAGCGCGTTGAATGACAATATGAGCAAAATGGATGAAATGTTCGAAGGTCTTATCGGCATGAGATAAATTTAAGTGGATTTCTGTTAATTTGTAAAATTTCAAAAAGATGTCAGATAAACCAACCTGAAATTTTTGAACTGTCTGGTTTATTCTTGAAGCCTTGCGCAAAAACACAGGACTCCAGGAAGCTGCGATATTGCCGCCTTTGCCGACATTTATGCTGTCTTTCACGCCCAATTCTTCCTAGTTAATATGATATAAGTATAAAAATCATATAATGTCAAGCAAAAATCGATCGCGAAGAATTCCTGATTCTTTGTAGCTGTTAAAAAAAGTTAAGTTTTTATGTTGACAGACAATGCGATGGCTCCGCCAAAAGTCTTGAAAAATAAAAGACCCCGCTAGAGGCGGCATAAAAACCGGATTTCATCCGGGCTTGATCCAACGAAGAATGCGTTGGCAGCCACCGCCTGCGTTGATTTTTTCAGTCTGTTCCGGTCTCGATTATATACCAGGCGCTTGCGCGGCCCTTTTCGCCAATCTTGACAGATACCTCACTGTCATCGTCCTGAAAAAGAATATTTCTTTCAAACCAGTTAGGCTTCGAGCCTTTGCCTTTTATCTTTTTTACAGATGCCATAGCTGTCATATTCGGATTCAATGGCGTGATTCTGGCAGATTCAGCCTTAAGCTTTATTGCAGCCTTCACTGGTTCAATTCTGACTTGTCCGCGGCCCGGCCCTCTCGGCCTTTTTACTATCATTCCTGTGCCATAATCAAAGCCGGAAGGCGATTTTTCAACCGCCGAGAAAGACGCTGTTTCGCCGTCATTTCGCACTCTGCCCACAGAAGAGACCAGAATTTTTTCCGATTTATCCAATGGTTTGCCGTCCAAAGAGCTGAGGACAATTGTGCAGTATGGAGTTTTAGGAATTATTTCAATGTCTCTGAATTTTATAGTTCCTTTTGGGAACCCGGTGAATCCCTGAGTTCGAGGCGTGTCCACTTTGAGAATGTTTTCTTTCCAGTTACGTTCGATTTCTCCTGTGTCGCTTATTATTTTCCCGTCCTGCAAACCTTTGTCTTTGTCAATCAGCCCTTGTTCTTTCATTGCTTTGTCGAGTTTTTTTGCAAGCTTTGCGCCGTCATCGCAATCCAACAGGTCAGCCTTGAAATCGCAGTCATTGCCTTTGCCGATGACAATGTCTGCGCGTCCGTCAGCTTTGTCGAACACGTTTTCTACTCTGGATACAAAAGTCATATAGTTCCATGGAGCCGTCCCAGCTCCTCGAAAAATGCCTTTGGCGGAAAGTTTTTCATCTCCGGCAAATTTGACCTGCGCCAGTTTTTTTGCGGGAGCGACATCGCGTCTGTGGAACATAAGCGCGGCCATAGGAAACATTCCCATCAGGGCAGGGTCGTTAAACTCCACAGTCCCCTGCAAAACTCCCTTGGCGTTGTCCGCCACATCCCACGAATATCCCCAGCCGCCGAAATAACAATAGTGAAAGATGGCGTCCCAATCCTGCAGCGCTGAGGTTGAGCCTACCGACATGAAATATCCAGAGCGCCAGTCATGCGGCCACATCATATCAGACTCGGTGCTTGTCAACGGCATAGTGTTTACTTTAACAGCCGCAAGCACAGGCTCGATAAGGCTGGATTCCAAAGGATTGACGCTTACAAAAGGAATGTTTGCGTTAATTTTTTCATTCTTTTTTAGGCTTTTTTTGTTGTGTGCGTAATACATGTTTTGCGATGTGTAGTCCGTAAGCCTTTGAGTGTCCAATGAAGCAGGGCTGTATAATATGTTTGTTCCCGCCACCGGGACTTTGCAGCCAAGGGATTTCACGTATTCAATCATTTCTTTGTGATAATCGCTTTGAATTTTTTTGTAAAATGCAACCGCGTCTTTGACTCTGGCACCCGACCATTTTCCTTCTCCCTGGATATTGGAGATGTCCGGGGTTTTAACTGTTCCTTTTGCTGGGTCTTCATCTTTTTGCAGGCAAGGAGAGCCATCTTTTGCGCCCCAGGCTTGCTTTAGTTTTTTTCTGTCTCCATATTTGTCCAGAAGCCATTTATTGAACATTTGCGTTAGAAGCTCATGATAATAGACTGGGTCGTTTTTGTTTTTTTTCCAGTCAAAAAAAACAGTTTGTTCATTTATCAGCATCAGCATCGACACAGCGGGCTCTTCAAGCAAAGATTTTCCGGTATATTGGTTTTTGCGCGTCATGAATTCTTTCATATATTTTTTGCCCATTTCAATGAGGCGCCTGCTGTAATATGCCCAGGGACGATGGGATTTGTAGAGTTTATAGCCTGGGACTTCATCGCCGGGCTTTATTTTTCTTGCTGAAAGGCCGGTAATGGAATCTATAAGGATATAAATGCCCTTGTCTTTCAGGCATTTCACAAAGTAGTCAAATTTTTCAAGCTGTTTTTCCGGAACAAGCTTGTCGGTAGTTTTTCCGTTTGGGTCGATTGTCACACCTTCCGTAAGATGAAAGCGAATTATATTTACACCCATCCGCGACAATGTGTCCGCCACTCTTTCCGCCTGTTCGTGAGTGGGATAAAGCCCTCTGTTTGAGTGGATGTTTGTTCCGAAAAACCTTGCCGGCGTTCCGTCTTCAAACACAAAATGCCCATTTTGGACCTTCAAAAAGCCATGCTTTCCGGCAGGCGCGTCAAGCAGAAAAGACAAATCAAGCAATGTGTCTTTTTTTGTTTTGCAGTTTTGAATGTTGAATGGAATCCAGTCAGAGGTGTCCAGAGCCTCGACTGCGGCGGTTTCTTTGGAGCATGGCGCGCTGCCAGTTGTGGCGGCCAAAATCATCCAGATCGCATTTCCGTCAGAAAAAGCCTTAAAAACAATGTCCTTTACTGTTTTTTGTGGAGATGGATTTTTTATGGATGCCGCAAAAAGTCTTGCTTTGGGTTTCATTGGATTGGCGTCGACTATTTTAAGGGAGGCTTCGGAGGCAAAACCGCCCCACCAGTCGGCAACCTGACGGCTTGATGTTATTTCCGCTGTTTGCTTTGAGCCATCGGCATAATTAAATTCTATCTGGCTTTTTGCGCCAGCCTTCATCCAGGCTCCTGAGCTCAGAATACTGAGATATTTGAATTTTCTGTTTACTGGGATTTGAGCTGATTTGAGGAAAAAGCTGTTTTCAGTCTCCTTCAGGACAATCGCTGATTTTCCTTTGTTCTTAGCAGGATCGATTATCTCAAAAGGAATGCCGCCAAGCTCAAAGTTTTCGATATTCATTCTTCTCAGGTCATTTTTTCCCTGATCGGTCCATCCGCCTTTTCCATCTCCGCTTTTCTCGTCCTTAAATCCTCTGTTTGCGACTTCCTTCAAGCTTAAAGGAGAATTATTAATTTCAATAAAACTAAGATCATCGGCAAAAATTGCGCTTTTAAATTTTTTATTATTACCTGCCACGGGAAATATTGCAGGCCTGAGAAGCGTGGCTGTTTTGGGAATAAAATTCAAGTCAAGTGTGAATTTTTGCCATTTGGATGACAAGGTCAATTTTTTCATTTCGAGCCATCGGACAAATCCGCCCTGCTTTTCGGCAGCTACCCCAACTCTTACTTTCAAAGCTTTTTTTCCAGCGCTTTTCAGCCAGCCGGAAAATCGATATTTTGCGGCGGAATTTATTTTTATCGGCTTCCTTAATGAAAGATAAGGATTGAAGGAGTCCAGCTCATCGTTTATCTGGAGGCACTTGCCGCCGAAATGAGGCGTTTGAGTGGAAATTTTCACAATATGTTTTATTTTTTCTTTGGGAATGCCGTTTGTGCCCCATGCTCCCCATTCTTTGTCATTTTCTCCTTCAAATTGCCAGGAAAAATCGACCGCTTCATCTGTGGCGCAAGCCAGGAAATTAATTCCAAAGAACAATCCCATAAACATTCCAAAAATTTTTCTTTTCACTTCTTCTCCTTATTAGATTTTGTATTTTTTGCTGTATTAATAATAGCAGTGGCTTAAAAGCGGCAATTACCTTTTTGCTCGAAAATACCAGTCAACGTCTCCATTTTTGCCGCTTAGAAGCTCGGATTGAGACATCCGTTTGACATGTCCGTCAGCCCAGGCCGCGTTTATGCCGCCGGAGTGCCTGTTCCCAATGCATGGGTTTGGACACCAAGTGTTTCCGTTTGACGATGAATTTACTATATAACTATAATCCCAATAATTGGTCGCGCCGCTAAGCCAGTCTGTTGTGTCTCCGCAAATCAATGACTCAGATGGCATTGTCACATTGGAAATTTTCATTCTTTTGCGGAATTCAGCAGAAGTGTCGCTGTATCCGAATGCTCTGGTTCCACTGTTAAAACTGCAATTCCAGCCATAGCCTGACCTATATGACATTGGAACATTGTCAGGCGGAACAAAAGACAAACAATGAAATGTTCCAGTGTTCAATTTTTCGTAATCGGTGACAGAACTGGCATTTACTCCCAGATATTCCGATATCTCTAATTTCCAATTGTTCATATTTGTCCCTAAGCAGCTGATTGGCATCCAGCCGTCATAGTCATTTGCGTACATTGCAATTCCTTTTTCGATCTGCGAAAGATTGGATGCGCAGGATATTTCTTTGGCTTTTCCCCTGGCGCGGTTTAAGGCAGGCAGCAACATGCTGGCCAAAATGGCTATTATGGCGATTACAACGAGCAATTCGATGAGTGTAAAAGGCAAAGAAATGCGTTTTATGGCTGCTTTTGAAAACATATTGACCTTTGCTTGTAAAAATTTTCCAACACTATAATATTAGCAGAAGAATACCGTTATGTAAATGTATAAACGCACAAAAGATTTGTCAAAATGCACAAAACCTTTAACTTTTCAGCCTCCGATAGCAAAATTAAGGCTCTTCCTGTTTTGCTTTTTGCCCATCATTTTACAGAAATGCAAAACAACAAGGCTCCGTTGCATGCTCATGACTTCTGGCAGCTGGAAATAATAGTTTCCGGTTCAGTGTCTGTAGAATCAGGAGCTTCGACTCTTAAAATTTCAAATGGTGGCTGTGTTCTTATTCCCAAGGGAGTCCCGCACCGTTTTGTTTACGAACAAGAGCGGGAAGTATGGTCTTTAAAATTTGAGATGGAAGCTGAAAATTTGCCGAAAAGCCTTTCCAAAATACAGACAAGCAATCTTTCAGAAAATATATTGAAAGAAATGCTGCACATATTGAATTCAGACTCCTTGAGGAAAGACGCCAGCCTCTCTTTGCCATGGTTGCTGGGACTTTTTTTTGAGCTTGCTTTTCAAGCCTCCCATGACAATTATCATGGCGCAAACATGGCTGAAAAAGTAAAAATGTTTATCAATGAACATGAAGGCAGACGCCTGACAGTTGATGACGTCGCCACTTATTTGGGTGTGTCAAGAAACACTATTTCCAAACTTTTCCACGACAAGACAGGGCTTCCCCTCAAAACTTATATAGATTTGCGCCGCATGGAGATAGCAAAGGAAATATTAAAGTTCAGCAATATGACTATTTCTGAAATATCCCGAATCATGGAATTTCCTGACATCTACGCGTTTTCCAAATTTTTTTCGCGCGTTGCGGAAATTTCGCCAAGCGAATTCAGGGCTTCAAAAAAATAAAAATTCCGGCTTTTATTTCGAGAGCCTGCGCGCTTGACCTGAATTCACGCGCGGAAAGCCCGGTTATTTTCCGGAATTGCCTCGAAAAATAATTGCTGTCTTCAAAGCCTGATTCAAAAGCCGCCGAACTGATGGGGCAAGCGCTTGAAATCAAAAGCTTGCAGGCATGATTTATCCTAAGCCTTATCACATATTCAACAGGACTGAACCCTGTTGCCTTTTTGAAAACACGCAGAAAATTATTGACAGACATGTTTGCTTTTTCGGCAAGCAGGATCAAAGGCAGATTTTCCGCAAAATGCTCTTCCATATGATTTATCACCGACGCTATTTCAAGCAATGAAGCCTGGCTGTCCGTGCGCGGCTCCTCTGAATAGCGCCTGGACAGACAAACTATCAGCTCTAAAAAGATTCCGGAAATCGCCGCTTTGTGTCCTGCTTTCTTTTCGCGCTGCTCTTTTTCTATTTTTTCCAAAAAGACACTCACATCGCGCAATTGTGGAGGCAGCAAACGCAAACGGCTTTTGAACGCATGGCTTTTGCGGTAAATAGGCTCAAGCGCAAAAAGCGCTTTGTAGCCCGGCATCCTTTGAAGCTCCTCATTGTCAAAAAGACAGTCCGAGGGCACATACATCAGATTGACGATTTCAGCATTTTTCATATCCTTAAAACCATGCGCCTGCCCTTTGTGAATGACAAAAATATCGCCAGCTTCAATGCCGTATTCTTCTGTCTCTGCAATATGCGTTCCGCTTCCATTGACAACAATGGAAAGCTCAAGGCAGTCGTGAGTATGCATAATAAAGTTTGACGAATCCAGCACGCCTCTTCGACACGAAAATCTGAAATCTTCAGCTATGGCAGTCTCTTTGATGCAAAATTTATATGCTTCCATTTAAGCTCCGTTTGTCTTTGGTGATATTGTGCTGTTATTTGATGATAAAGTCAAGGTTTTTGAGAAAATAAAGCATAAATTATAAGTAATGACAAAATGCTACACAATATAGGAGGAAAGAGTTATGGATATGATAAAAGAATGGTTTGGCTCAGAAAACTATGCTAACAGACTTGAAAGAATCCGTCGTTTCTGGGATGGAGAGGAAAGGTTCATGATAACTGTGAATTCATCTCAATCGCGTTATAGACAAGTTTTTGACAACAGCAAAACACTTGATTTGTTGAAAAAAAACCTTGAAGCTCAGTCAAAGCTTCCCGGCTGCAATCTCCCGACGGTGTTCTCTGATTTCGGCACTGTGTCAACCGCAAAATACTGGGGCGGCAATACATTTTTTCCGCATGAAGACTCAGATGATATTTTTATAAACCCAATGGTTCAGACAATTGAGGAAGCATTGGCTTTGCCGCATCTTCCTCCAGACGCGCCCGACATGGACGCCGCCAGAGGCATTGATATTTTCAAAAAAGCCTGCAAAATGCTCGACACTGATGATCTCTGGCTGCGCACGCCGGACATGCAGGGGCCCTTAAACACGGCAGGGCTTGTAATGAACCAGGAAGAAATGATGATGGCCATGTATGCCGACCCGGATCTGGTCCATAAATTTCTTGACAAAACAACTGATTTTTTGATTAGCTACGCGCAATATTTGCGAAAAGAGACAAATAATCGCATTTGCGGAAACTTATGGCCGTACACTTTTTTCCCTTGTGAACTGGGAATCAGTCTTACGCAGGACTTTATGCCTTTGCTTTCGGCGGAGCTTTATCTTAAATTCGGAATTCCATGCCTGGAAAAATTTTCTGAAGTTTTCGGAGGCCTGCTTATTCACTGTTGCGGAGACTGGGGAAGGCACGCCGAAAATCTCGCGAATTCAAAAGCAGACATCAAGGCGATAGAATTTCATCATCCCTTTACAAAGTTCGAAGAGCTCGAGCCGTTATGGAAAGACACAGTTTTTATCCCATATCTTACTTCGCTTAATAAAGAAGAAGTTCAATTCAAGACAGCCACTGAATATTATGAACATCTTCTCTCAAGCACAGACAAATCTGTCCGCTTCTGGTTCGCCTTCCCGGAAGACACGCCAGAAGCGGTGGAATTTGCCATAAAACACGGCTTTTAAGCCAAGGACGCCAAGTTAGGCTTTCTTGCGGCGGCTGTCTCGTCCAAACGGCCCACAGGGGTCGTTTTGGGACAGCTTATAATCGCCTCGGGATTTTCATCCGCAATTCTAGCCAGATCAATCATGGCGTCAATAAATGCGTTTATTTCCTCCAATGATTCCGTTTCAGTCGGCTCAATCATCAGAGCTTCCGGAACTATCAGCGGAAAATACATTGTGGGAGGATGAAATCCCTTGTCAATAAGACCTTTGGCTATGTCGAGCGCATGCACACCCTTTTGGGCCTGCCTTGTGGCCGAAAATACGCATTCATGCATGCATTCGCGCGGATATTTCAAGTCATAATACGGAGCCAGTTTGACGCGAATATAATTGGCGTTGAGCACCGCGTTTTCGCTTACTCTTGCAAGGCCTTCTCTGCCCAGCGTAAGGATATATGCGTAGGTTTTGAGAATCACGCCGAAATTGCCGTAAAACGGAGCTATGTATCCGATGGATTTGGCATGGTGATATTCCAGCGTATATGTTCCATCCGAGCGTTTTGCCACGCGCGACACCGGCAAATATGGGACCAGGCATTCAGCCACTCCGACAGGGCCTGCGCCTGGGCCGCCGCCGCCGTGCGGAGTGGCGAAGGTTTTATGCACATTGACATGCATCACGTCGAAGCCGAGATCTCCCGGGCGCAGACGGCCCAGGATAGCGTTCATATTTGCGCCGTCGCAATAACAAAGGCCTCCGGCTTCATGAACAAGTCTGCATATTTCTTTTACATTTTTGTCAAAAAGCCCCAAGGTGCTTGGGCAAGTGAGCATGATGCCCGCCGTGTCCGGCCCAAGGGCTTCTTTGAGGGCGTCCAGATCGACGTTTCCATCATTGTCTGACTTTATCTCTTTTGTCGTTAATCCGGCGACCGCCGCGCTTGCGGGGTTTGTTCCGTGAGCGGAATCCGGAATAAGCATCACTTTTCTTTCGAGATTGTTTTTTGCCTTGTGATATGCGGCGATAAGCATGACTCCGGTCAGCTCGCCGTGCGCTCCGGCCATTGGCTGCATAGTCGTTTGCGAGAAGCCGAGAATTTCGTTCAAAAAACATTCTGTTTCATATATTACCGCCAAGGCGCCCTGCGTCAAAGTTCCGCCATTGCGGAGTTGCGGCAGAAGTGGATGGAGGTCGGCAAATCCGGGAAAGTTAACCACTCTTTCGTGGAATTTTGGATTGTATTTCATTGTGCATGAGCCGAGAGGGTAGAAATTGGAGTCCAATCCTATATTCTGGCGGCTAAGCAATGTGAAGTGCCTTATTACGTCCTGCTCGGTAACTTCCGGGAGTTCGGCCGGCTTTTTCCTTTTCAGCGCTTCTGGTATGGCATTTGCCTCAGGCACATCAAGGGCTGGCAGACTGGAGCCTTTGCGCCCTGGTCTGCTTTTAGAAAAAATCAATTCCATAATATTGCCTCCAACGCATTTGCCATGGCTTTTATTTCTTCGCGGGTGCGTTTTTCTGTCACAGCCACAAGCAATTGGTCTTTCCGGTCTTCGTAGTATCTTCCCAGAGGGAATCCTGCAGCGAAGCCTTTGTCTATCATTTTGCCGACAACTTCTGATGCGTCTGCCGGGAGTTTTATAACAAATTCGTTAAAGAACGCATCGTCGCCCACGGCTTCAACGCCCTCTATTTTCAACAGTTCATTTCTGGCAAAAACAGCCTTGGCGGCGCATAGTCCGGCAACATTTCTCAGGCCTTCCTTGCCTACGCATGACATGTACACCAAAGCGGCTAAAGCGCATAAGTTTTCATTTGAGCAAATGTTTGACATGGCTCCTTCGCGGCGAATATGCTGTTCGCGAGTCTGCAAAGTCAACACATATCCGGTCTTTCCATTTTCAACGACAGTTTTGCCGCATATTCTTCCCGGCATTTTTCGCATATGTTTCTGGGTCACAGCCATAAAGCCGAGGTATGGTCCGCCAAAGCTCAATGGTATGCCGAGGCTCTGGCCTTCTCCGGTCACAATGTCAAAGCCCATTTCGCCCGGAGTTTTCAACATTGCCAGAGCCACAGGATATGACGAGCAAATAGTGAGTACTTTTTTTGCGTGTATTTTTTCCACTGCCTCTTCCCAATCCTCAACTGTGCCAAAGGCATTGGGATACTGAACTATAACGCATGCGGTTTCGTCGGTCACAGCTTCAACAAGCTTGTCTATTGCTGAGTCTGTCTCGCCGGATTCGACTTCGATGAGCTCAATTTCCAAATTGCCGCTGTAGCAGCGCATCATTTCGCGGAAGATGGGCGAGACAGCGCTTGAAATTACAGCCTGGCGTTTGCGGGTTATTCTTGTCGCCATCATCATGGCCTCAAACAATGCCGTTCCGCCGTCATAAAGGGAAGCATTTGCCACGGGCATGCCGGTGAGGCGGCATATTGCCGACTGATACTCGTAAATGGACTGCAAGGTGCCTTGCGACGCTTCCGGCTGGTATGGAGTATATGCGGTGTAAAATTCGCTTCTTCCGGTAATTTCTCCAACCGCCGCGGGAATTATGTGGTCATAATATCCGCTGCCTACGAAATTTATAAGTTGCGAAGCATTTCTTTCCGCGAGATCTTTCAGCTGCCGCGTAACTTCAAATTCAGATTTTCCAGATGGCAATGCGTCAAGGTTGGGCGCGGGAAAATTCACTCCTGCTTTTGCCCACAATTCATCCATGTTCTTGCAGTTGATTGTTTCAAGGATTTTTTCCTTGTCCGACTCGGTGTTTGCTATGTAAGGCAATTGAAACCACCCCTTCTTTTTATTATTGGCAATAATTCAAAAAATTCAAAGCATTATCATTCCCGATGCTTAAACACGGGAATGATTTTAAAAAAATTCGTTCGTTTGCTATTGCTTTTCCAGATATTTTTTGTACTTTTCCTCATCCATAAGGAATTCAAGCTCGTCAAGGTCGATATTGTCCAGCTTGCAAATCCAGCCGTTTTCCTCAGACGAACTGTTGATTACGCCCGGGTCGTCTTCAAGCTTTTCATTGATAGCGGTAATTGTGCCGCTGATTGGAGAGTATACGTCGGAAGCGGCTTTCACTGATTCCACTACGCCAATTGTGTCGCCCACTATCAGATCCTGTCCGACTGACGGAAGCTCCACATAGGTTATGTCTCCAAGTTCTTCGGCTGCATGAGAGGATATGCCTATGTATGCCTCGTCGCCTTCGATTCTTACGCATTCATGATCTTCAGAATAATATTTCATTTACCATACTCCATCTTATTTTTAACTTTAACATTTCAAATTTAAATTAATAACACAATTAGAAAGCATTTTCAGAGACAAATGTCAAGAAAGCAAAGTCCCTAAATAAAGTTTTTTTACAATTTTTTTCTTGCTGTTCCCTGTTTATAGAAAGGCAACTCCGTTATTGCGCCTTCAATTGAGGCACGGCCCGCTGAGAGCTCAACTTTTGTGCCTGTTTCAGTTGGGAAGCCGTTGTTCACGCAAGCTATGGCAATGGCTTTGCCCAAAGACGGAGAAAACGCGCCCGAAGTGACTTTTCCCGCCTCTTTTCCGTTAATTTTCAGAACAGAGCCTTCTCTGGCGGCTCTTCGCCCTTCCAATTCTATGGCCACAAGTTTTTTTGCGGGAGGATTGTTTAACAACGCCTCGCTTCCTACAAATTTTCTTCCTGAATCCAGCTTGAGCATTCCGCCGTATCCAGCTTCAACGGGAGTGGTTTCCAAATTGAGCTCATGTCCGTAAAGGGCATATCCCATTTCAAGCCTGAGAGTGTCGCGGGCGCCGAGTCCGCCAGGCTTTACGTTTTCCTGTCCAATCAAGGCATCCCAGATTTCAACAGCTTTGTCGGCAGCCACATATATTTCAAATCCTAGTTCGCCAGTATATCCAGTGCGGCTCAAGAGGCAGGGCACTGAATTGATTTCGCTGTTTATCCATTTGAAATATGTTGGCAGCTCTTCTTTTTTGAGTTCGAACTTTTCAAGAACATCCGCGCTTTCCGGGCCCTGCAAGTCAAGCTTTGCAATGTCGTCAGACTCGTCTTTAAAAACGCATGAGGAGGACAAACGTTTTTTAATTTCTTCGGCGTCGCCGTCTTTTGTTCCTGCATTGACTACTATAAAAAATTCGTTCTCGTCCATCCGATAGACAACCAGATCATCGATGACGGTTCCTTCGGGAGTCAGCAGAAAGTTATAACGGCATGTGCCTGGCTTCTGGTCAGCCACAGCCCTTGCGAGCGCGGCGTCAAGGGCTTCGGCGCAGCCTTCGCCTGAAACCCGGAACTCGCCCATGTGGCAAATATCGAACAGCGAAGCTTTTTCGCGTGTGTGATTGTGTTCGGCTATTATTCCATCTTTATACTGAACCGGCATATTCCATCCTGCAAATGGGACCATTCTTGCTCCCAGTTCCTGATGCCTGGCTGACAACGGCGTGGCTTTGATCTTATCCTTGTCCATCCCTGATATCCTTTTAATATTTAAATTATAGTTGACAAATGCCAGTTGTATTTAACGCAAAAATCCTATAAATTCAAACGCTATTTGCAAATTGCAATATCATAAATAGAATATATAAAGAAGAAAAACAACAATTAAAAGAAAATTATTTCAGCTTTCTGAAAAAAAAACTTCCGGAGAACCATATTAAATGCGTAAAACTTTCGTCCTCGACACAAACGTTTTGCTACATAGCTCGCAGTCAATAGAATCCTTTAAAGACAATATTGTAGTGCTTCCAATGGTGGTGATTGAAGAGCTTGACAAATTTAAAAAATATCAGGATGAACTGGGCCGCAACGCCCGACAAGTTATAAGGCGCCTTGACGAACTCAGAGCCAAAGGCAGCCTAAGCAAAGGCGTGGAGCTCGACAACGCAAATGGCGTAACCAAGGCCGGAATCCTGAAAATAGTCACCGGAAAGAAAAAGCCTGGACGCGTGGAGGACTCCCTTGATATGGAAGTGCCGGACAATCGCATCCTTCGAGCAGCATACCAGCTTCATAAAGACGGACAAAGTGTGATTCTCATTTCCAAGGACATCAACCTGCGCATAAAGGCCGATGCCTTCGGATTGCCAGTGATGGACTTTGAAAAACAAAAGATAAATTTTGACGAACTCTTTTGCGGTTATCGTGAAATAATCGTGCCGGGAGCAACAATTGACGAATTGTATAAAAATAAAGAACTGAGACTGGAAGAATATAATTTTTTCCCGAATGAATTTGTGTTCCTGAAAGACGAAGGCGACCCGAAGCATACCGCAATCGCATTGGGAATGGAAGATGCAAAACTCCGCCCGCTCTATTCGCAGGGAGATGACGTAGTGTGGAATATTCATCCGCGAAACAAAGAGCAGCGCATGGCCCTTGAACTGCTGATGAACCCGGACATAAAAATAGTAACGCTGGTCGGAAAGGCCGGCTCGGGAAAAACCCTGCTTGCCCTTGCCGCCGGACTTGAGCTCGTGCTTGAAATGAAAGCCTTTGAAAAGTTGCTTGTCTCACGCCCAATTGTGCCGCTGGGCAAGGATATTGGCTTCCTGCCGGGCGACAAAGAGCAAAAGCTCAGCAACTGGATGCAGCCGATATTTGACAACCTTGACTACCTCCTGCACAATGACAAAAAAGACACGCAGTCTGTTCGCAAATATATAGGGTCTGTCCAGAAAAAAGTAAGTTTTTTAAATAGAGAGAGATACAT
>CAZYVR010000002.1:0-64245 GCA_964651145.1 uncultured Victivallales bacterium
TGCGCTTGCTTTACGTGGCTGTCACGCGCGCTCAAAACAAATGCTATCTTTATTGGGGCAAAATCAACGGAGCGGAACAGAGCGTGGCCGGATATGTTTCCATTGGCGGAAGCAAAGAGGAAGAGCCGGAAAACATCCTTGAAAATTTGTCAGGGCGCGCCAAGTCAATGACCGAGGACGAGCTTTCCGCTTCGCTGGAAAAATTTGAGAAAGCGTCAAAAGGACGAATCTCGTTCAAAGACGCGCTTGAGTCAACTGCCGACGTTTATTCAATGGGCTCTTTGCCTTCGGCGGACGCATTGAAGGCAAAGCCGTTCCCGCAGGGAAATGTTATTCGGGATGATTGGGGCATTATGAGCTTTTCCACTCTGACAAAAGCCGCGCATGACGCTCATTATCTTGCGGAGGAGGACTTTGCAAAGGATGATGAATTGCTTGAGCCTCTTTCGCTGACCGAAGAAGAAGCCGGGGCTCCTGCCGGATTCTTTGCCTTTCCGGCTGGGGCTCTTACTGGAAATTGCGTCCATAATATTTTCGAGGAAATTGAATTTTCGAGTGATGACCTTGACGCCAGAGAGCGTCTTGTCAGGTCTATGATTGAACTTTACGGCTTGAGCGGAGACGATGTTGATTCTCGAACAAAAGACCTCATGGAAATGGTTGGCCGCGTCCTGAATTCGCCTCTTGGCGAAAACGGCTTTTGCTTGTCTGATGTCGCCGCGCAGAATCGTCTTGCGGAACTGGAATTTTATCATCCCGCCAAAAAACTGACTCCCCGGCTTCTTCAAAAACTTGCGGCCGGATATCCGGAATTTTTCAGCGGCTTTTTTCCTGAAAGAATCGGCAGGCTTGACTTTAAGCCGATGGAAGGCTTTATGCACGGCTTTATTGATTTAGTCTTCCAGCATGACGGCAAATATTATCTGCTTGACTGGAAAACAAATCATCTGGGCAACAACTGGAGCGATTATGCGCCGGATAAATTGCGCGCCAGCATGGAGGAGTCTTTCTACGTTTTGCAGTATTTTATATACGTTGCCGCCTTGCATAAATATTTGTCGGTCAGATTGCCTAATTATGATTATGACGCGCATTTCGGCGGCGTCTTTTACGTGTATGTGCGCGGCGCAAATCCCGATATTCCCGGAAGCGGAATTTTTTATGACCGCCCGCCAAAAAACTTTGTGGAGGAGTTTTGCGCTTTGTGCGTTTGTTGAATATGAAAAATCTATTGAAAAAAATGAAAAACGCCGGACTCTTGAACAGCATTGACGTCAAGTTTGCCGAATATATGCAGCGCATTTCTGGCAACGGCGATGACGATTCCTTGCTGTTGGCGGCCGCTTTGGCTGGAAATGCTTTGATTAATGAAAAACACATCTGTCTTGATTTGGGCTTTTGCGCTGGAAAATCAATTCTGGAAATATTTCCGGAAATGCCATTTTCCTCGCGCTCCGAATTTGAAGACGCGCGCTGCCCCGCTCTTGAAGATTGGCTTGATTCCTTGAACGCCAGCTCGGCGGTTGGGAAGCCTGGCGATTATGTCCCATTGATTCTTGACTCGAAACAACGGCTTTATCTTTATCGATACTGGAATTATGAACATGAACTGGCAGGCAATATTCTCAAGCGCGCCAGACGTGAAAAAAACAATATTGACGCGCCTTTGCTCAAGGACGGCCTGGCCCGCTATTTTCCCGAGTCCGGCATTCTCCCTGATTGGCAGAAGGTCGCCGCATGCGCCGCGGTCACAAATAATTTCTGTGTGATATCCGGCGGTCCGGGGACAGGCAAAACCACAACTGTTGCCAAAATATTAGGCTTGCTTTTGGAGCAGGCCAAAGAGGAATCCCTTGACATTGAGCTTGCCGCTCCGACCGGAAAAGCCGCCGCCAGGCTTTTGGATTCAATTAAAAACGCGGCGGACAAACTCCCGTGCCAGAACAATGTGAAGGCAAAAATGCCGGAGCGTTCAAGTACTATCCATCGCCTCCTTGGCTATATCCCTGATTCTCCGTATTTCAGATTCAATAAAGACAATCCATTGCCCCTGGATGTTTTGATTGTGGATGAGGCTTCAATGTTGCCGTTGCCGCTGATGGCAAAACTTTTTGAAGCTGTTTCGGAAAAGGCAAAAATTATTTTGCTTGGCGACAAAGACCAGCTTGCGTCCGTGGAGGTGGGAGCTGTTTTTAATGATATAATGGAAGCGGCCAATATCAATAATTTTTCGCAAGCCTTTTGCCGGGAATATATGGAGCTGACTGATATAAACATGGCTGAGGAATGTCTTTCAGAAGCGCGTTCCTCTCTCGTAGATTGCGCCGTGCTTCTGACTCATAGTTACCGCTTTGATTCCAGGCGCGGAATAGGGCTTTTGAGCAGCTCCGTCAATTCCGGCGAAGCAACGCGCGCGCTTGAAATAATAGATTCCTCAAAGGACACTGTGGCGCGACAGCCTCTTCCGGGCGCGAATAAATTTAAAAGCGCTTTGCGTTGCAAAGTTGAAGAGTATTTTTTTCCATATTTTGCGGCGGCGGACATAGCGTCCGCCTATGCAGCCTTCAGTTCTTTTAGCATTTTGGCAGTTGCCCGCGAAGGGAGATGTGGCGTGAAAAGCATAAACGGCATCATTGAAAATATTCTAAAGGATATGGGCGTCAGCGGGGCAGGGAACGCCTTTTATCATGGACGCCCCGTAATGATTGCGAAAAATGACTACAATTTGGGCCTGTTTAATGGAGATGTCGGCTTGTTGTGGGAAGACGACGGCGGCGGATTGCGCGCGTATTTTCCTCAGGGGGACGGTTCTTTTCGTGAGATAATGCCCGCGTCATTGCCGGAGCACAACACTGTTTTTGCCATGACTGTTCATAAATCTCAGGGCTCAGAATTCAACAGTGTTTTGATGGTTTTTCCGGAAAGAGACATGCCCGTTCTTTCAAGAGAACTTGTCTACACTGGCATCACCAGAGCGCGCGAATATGTCGAAGTATGGGCGGACGAAGCGGTCTTTAAACAGGTGGTCTCCCGTCGCATCCTCCGCCATTCCGGACTCCGCGACGCTTTAGCACCAATTAACTGAACTTGCGGCTTTGCGCGGGAAAAGAATGCTTAAGAGCGTGTTTGCTTCGGGCGCTTTTTTGTCTTTTTGAACATTTAATTCGGAAAAAGAACTCAAGCCCAGAACTAATCGAAGCATATCAGTTTCATGGAGCTTGATGTTTGCGTCGCTGTTTTCGTTTTTTGAAATTGAAATATTTCCTTTGTCTATTATCAAAAAAACAGATTCTTTTCCTATTCCAAGTGACAAGCTTCCTTCCCAGTTTGAAGCCATTGATTTTTGAAGGCGTTGTTCCAGTTCAGGCTTCATTCTTGAAAAAATTGAATGCAGGTTTACAATTTGCAGCATATTGCTGGAAATGCCGCCATAAGTCTCGATTGTTTTGAAACGGAGCGGAAGCTCTGTCAGAGCCTGGATGATGCTTGAGTCAAATGGCATGCGCGCTGTCATTCTTTTTATCCCTTTTTTAAACGCATAATTATTTATATGCGCCAATAACGCCTGAATGACATAGGGCTTTTGGGGGTCATATCCATGAAGGTGGATTCTTATTCTTGCTTCAAAATCGCTGATTTCATCTTCGCTTTCAGTTGTTTGGATATGTCCAATTATTTTGCCGTTTTCTTCATAGACAAGATTAAGCGGGTCTCTTTTTTTGCATTGCGCAGGCTGTTTTTTTTCTTCCGCTGAAAGAACTCTGCTTCCATTGTAAAGGCTGTTGAAATTTTCTGAAAGTACCAAGGCGCTTGCGTGGTCTTTAGCAGAATGAAAAGGCCTTATTTTTGCGAGGCATTCCTTTGCTATGGGGACGGCTCCTTCAATAATTCGCGACGCGCCAGCGCGCGCCACTGTTCCCACGTTGAACTCGAAGTATCTGCGCGAGAATCTTTTGTAGCCAAATCTGGAATAGTATTTGCAGAGGCCACCGAGTCTGGATAGATCGTAATCGCACTTGTTCATCCATTTGATGGTGTCCTCGAGAATCAATGTGCCAAGGCCCTTTCCCTGCATTTCCGGGTGAATGCAGACGCCGCCAACATCGCCTTTTAGAATTTTGGCTTTGCCTATGCGCAGCCAATCTTTCTTTATATGGACGGCTCCGATTATCCTGCCGTTCTCCAGCATTATCCGCCATTGCTTCAATTCGTGGCTTATGTCAGCTTTTTTTTCGCTCCATTTTTTTGAGCCTTTTTTTAGGTCTTGATTAAATGCCGCCGAGGACACATAAAGCAATCCGTCAATGTCTTTTTTAGTGGCTGTTCTTATCATTTTTTGCTACTCCTGAATAAGAATGTTTTTTCCGGGATCAAGCTTGGCTTTTAATCTTTTTCCCGAGCTGAGTTTTACGGTGAAGCTTCTTTGCTTGTCTCTTGTATTTTCAATCACAAGCTTTTTGATTTTCCTATTTTTCATTTTAAAACTGACGCCAAGCCCGGACGCTGTGTAAATGTTGGAGAAGCTTAAGTTTTCCCAGCTTTCTGGAATGCCGGCGGCCACAAACAAGGTTTTTCCATTGTCCGCGGCAAGCATTGTGTTCAAGGCGTACACATATGCGGCGTGAGCTGAAAGGTATCCAAAGAGTATCCAGAACCCGTCAGGCCTAATTTTTTCAGGAAAAATGCCGTGAGTGTTTGTAAATTTTACAACATGCTTTAAGCGTTTGAAGGTTATTTTAGGGTCTATTGCCGAAAATGCAATTGCCGCTTTGCATTCCGTCCATGGCCAGATCAGATTTCTGAATGTCCCAGGGTTTGTCATTCCCCATTCGCCCTGACTTTCTTTGTATGCGTTCCGAACATTTAGCGCTCCTATCCCTTCCGGCTGGCTGAATAATTCATAAGTAAATGAAGCCGATGTTGTTCTTCTTGCGTTCTCCCATGGATATATAAGGCCATTGCGAATGTTGCCTTGCAGAGATATTTCAAGTCCAGCGAGAATTTGCTCGCAGTTGCAGTCTATTTTTTGGGATAATACGCGGCAACCTTCGATATAGCCTTTGAGTCCTTGAATCAAAGGAAGCAGGTGCGAAGTGTCGTTTAATCTGGGGATGTTTTCATCGGCTCCGCCTATTTCCTTTATTATATAGCTATTTCCTTTTTTGACAACAATTTCAGCAATAAGAAAATCAAGGATTTCCTTTATCAGAGGAAGCCTTTTTTTAAGCTCTGTCTTGTCGCCCCAGAAGCGGTATATGTCAAAGAGTTGCAACAGCATGCAGCAGTTGTTCCACTTTTGAATGTCAGGCATTTCTTTGGCGTTTTCAAAGTATGTGCTTATTCCGTCATAATTGCACATCCAAGGATAATATGCGCCTGGCCGCCCAAGGTCGGACGCGTATTTTTTTGCCATTTTTAGACCATGCTGATAAAAGTCCAAAAGCTTCTTGGCTGCTTCTCTTTGATTCGCGGTCACAAGGGCGCGCGCTACGAATGTCATGTCCCAGAAACATGCGTATCCTCCGCTCTTAAACGCGTCGTAAAGCCCTTCTGTCACGAAGCCTGTCTTTTTGTTTTGGGATGCTTTTATCATCCACAGACTTGTGTCGTATATCTTTTGCATTTCTGCGTCTGGCAATTTGACATCCGTTGCCGAGTGATACTTTTTCCATAATTTGCGATGTTCTTTTTCTATCTGTTCAAAGCTTCCCTTTGCGGCTTTCTTTACCAATTCAAGGCTTTCCGCTTCTGAAGCTTTAGCATGCGTGTTGTCCAGCATTGATACATATCGGGTGATGATTTCGCCTCTGTTGACATTGCTTGCTTCTATGGTTGCCACATCTGAAGCTTCATCTTTTATAATCTGTTTGCCCGCGAAATCTATGCCCATGCAGATATGGCCTTTTATTTTTTCAAAAGAATATTTTCCGCGCGCAAAATTATTTTCATCATATGTATAGGACATTTTTATTTTGTCAATTGCCGGATGATTCAAGTTTAAGTGCCATATTCGCGGAATCCTTCCGTAAAAGACAATGGACGGCTTGGCCCCTTCTGCTGTCCAAAGAACCTTGTAGTTTTCCACATATAAACCATCTTCCGTCAGGAACGTTTTTATGCGCATTTTTATGATGCACGCTTCAACGTCGGTTGTCAAAATACCAGTCTTTGGATTGAAGTTTTGCTTGAATGAGCCTACTTCAAATAGCTCTCCGTCCGCTCCTGTTATTCTATAAGGAAACTGAGCGATTGGAATCATTCCTCTTTTTTTTGTTCTGTGCGTTAGTTTTTCCCAGCAGCATATTGCCCCTTCGTGTTGCTCCAGATGGATGTGCCCGCTGTCGCAATGCATGCTTCCCGAGTAGTCAACCATGACGGAATCAAGGCCGTTTCCAAGGGATAACGGGATATATGGTTTTTCAGGCTTCATGATAATATTCCCCTTTTTTTATTCAACATCAACCCATATCGGGCTGCTCCAGGCCATTTCGCCGTCAATTTGCGTTGCGCGCAGGTAGTAGCATGCGCTTTCTGTTATTTTTTCATCCATAGTTTCTTTTTCAAATATCCCTTCGCGTCCTGGTTCAGGCGGATAGGGATACGTTGCCACGTCAAATGATCTCCATGTTTTATTGTCCTTTATTATCTGTGTGAGAAATGTTGTTTCCGTGCCATTGACTTTCAGTGAGATGCTTATGTCTGAATCTTTTTTGACTTTTATTTCCGACCCCATTGATTGTCCATTTATTTTGAAATCTAGGCATATGCGCGCGCCGGTTGTGGCATAAACGCGCCTGGCATTCAAAGCTTCCCAAATACTTTCTCTTGTCAGGTCTTTTGCCAAAACAGCAGTCAAGCCGCCTTCATATCTTTGCTTTGAGCGGAGCCATTTTGTTTTGCCTGTTTGCCCGCTATGGCTGTCGCTGCCAGCCACAAAGCCGCATCTGTTTTTATTGTTTAAAAGCTTATGGATCGTATTTTTGTCATCGCCATTTTCTGGAATGCTTGGCAAGCCGTAACTGGGGCGCGCGCAGTCTTCATATTCATGGCTTCCCCAGCAGCTGTATATTTCTGCAAGCCGCATTTCAGGCGGAGCTTTATAATTCCATATTTTGCCGTTTCCCAGATGGAAATGAGGAATAATAATAACATCGCGTCCAGTCATTGCTTGATAGTATTTTTCCACGCCTATCATTGGTTGATGGTATCTCTCATCTTTTTCGCAATCCATTAATTCTTTAATGTTTAGATTTGGGTCAGGACTGATCAAGCAATAATCGCAGACACTGGGATGCGCTGTTATTTCAAAACCGAAAAATGTGACATAGCGCCCTGGCTCGTTTGCCGCTTCTGTTTCCGCTTTTATTTTATCCCAAACATCTTCCCGAAAATCCAGATGGTCATTTATGGCCGCAAAATCAAGCGCGGCTTCTTTTCGCCCATAATCAAGAGCGTCCTTTATTGTTCCAAGGCCGTCTGACGCGTATGTGTGGACATGGTATTCTCCCCAATAGATATTGCATTCATCGTCTCTTTTGCCCGCGCAAAAGTTGCTTGTTCCAACAATGTCTCCGCATTCGGCTTCCACTCTGAAATCTTTTCCTGATTTATTTTTGAAAGTGAACTCTTTCACTCCTTTGTCTTCTTTGGCAAAAGTAATTATTTTAGGCAAGTCAATATCATTGTCAGTCGCGAAAAGTGAAATTTCTCCTGTGAAATAAGGATCAATGTTGTCATTGAGGTCGGTTGCGTGAACTATTCCTCTGCCTGTTTCGTTATTGCTTGCTGACGGCAGGATAACTGTTGCTTTTTGGGCTGTTTTCCCGCAAACATCTACTCCAATTTGCTCTTCCAAAAGACTGTATCCGCTGATGCTTGCGCGCCTGTCTCCATGTGGGTCAATGGCAGTGACAAAATATGCCTTGCACGCAAAGAACGGAGCCTTGGCTCCTCTGTTTTCCGGCAACGAAATGTCCCCATATTTTAGGACAAGCTTTTTGTTGGCAGGGAGTCCTTCTGGAAATATAACAAAAATGTTTTTTCCGAAACGTCCAGAATGCCCGTCTTCAGTGAAGAAGCATGAATATGTCGGATTTATAGTGACTTTAGCCTTGGCTTCATTCTCTTCAGCAAGGCATGTGTAACCCACTACTGACGGATCATCTATTTGCGGTGTTGTATAAAAATGAGGAACGGTTATTCGCAAAGACCCGCCTGGCGCGATATTTTTAGCGCATGCGTAAGACATTGCATACTCGTGCCATGATTCTGTTTTTATGGTTTCGCCTGGTTCAATATCAAGATGTCCAAATCCTGATATTGTTTCCTCTTTCATCAATTTTGAAACTTCAGAGCTTAACATTTTAAACCTTCACTTGTTGATTGTAAGATTTGAATAATTTTTTACATCATGAAAATTCTTGTCAAGAATGCTTATGCAACTCCATTCTTTATTAAAACTTGACAGATTTTGTCGGGCAAGATTAATTCCAATGCAAGCCTTTGTTTCTTCGAAGTTGCTGAATGGCATGCGAATTTCAGCAATCCATGTATCGTCCTTAACAGATGTTGCTGTTTCCCACTTGCCATTCCATGAAGGATTTTCTTTTTGTCTTAGCGTACATTTGGAATCAAACTTTGCGGCAGAAGGATTAATGGCAAAATGAAAATATGTTTGTTGGTCTTTGTTTGCGTCAATGAATATTTCAACGCAATCATCTTCATCTTTTTCGTCCCAAAAGCCATAGTCATGCTTTCTTTTTTTTGTCTTGACGCTTTTCATGTTTGCGGACTTGCATATGATGGCAATATAAAGATTTTCTTTGTCATTGACAAACTTCACTTCTGTTTGCTCCATTGCTAATTTTATTTTCTGGTTTCCATGCTCAAATTTCACAAAAGAAGAATAAGTTTTACCATTTCCCCATGCCGTTTCAGAAAGATTGCCGTCGATATTAATGACGCCATTTTTTCGAGAGCTTGTCAGGTTTCTGTTCTTATATTTATTTTGTGTCTTTTTATCCAACACTTTCAGATTCTTTAGGATGTTCTTGCTTTTTTGGAGCCTGTTAAATTTTTCAACAAGTTTTTCATATGTCAACAAATAGTTTCGATGCCCCCATTTTCCTTTTTCAGGCGGATATGCGGGGTAACCTTCATACATTTGAGGCTTGTCTTTTACCTTGCGCAATGTTTCAGATATGAATTTGTCTATGTTTTTGGCTGAGTCAATCCCTTTTGCTATTTCTGCGTCTCCATCCGCTATTCCCCCATTTTTGTACAACTCCTTGGCTTTAAAATAGTGCATCCATATTTTGGAATAAGCCTCCCAAAGGGAAGCATATTTAAAGTAATGGACTACATAGCGTCTAGCTAACAAAGACATTTTTATATTGTTTTCGCCGAGAAGCTTTTCAATGCTTTCTCGAGCTTTTTTTACTGCTTCATGTTGTTTTTTAATTCCTTCATAGTTTATGAATTCTTCGGGAGAAATATCCAGTTTGTTTTTTGAAAGAGTTCCAGTTTCCTCTATGGCAGATTTTGCCTGGCTTACTCTTAGCTTGATTCTTGCAAGCAATTGCTCAGGATTTTGCAGATATTCCATATAAAGCCCGCTGTTCATTAAAGGCAGCATGGCCTCGCCCCCTTCGCCCCACATGACTTTGCATGCTTGCGGAAGAAACTTTTTCATAATCGAGTCTGGAGCAGCACTGTCTTTTAGCGGATCAATATAATATCTGAAATATTCGCTGTCTGGACCTTCGGTGTTCCATGCGTATTCCGCGCAAAGAATAGTCTGGATAGGGTTTAAAGACAATTGCGTCATCACAAATGGGAATGCGTAAAATATAATGTCTCGATCATTATTGAAAAAGAATGTCTTTGAAAATCTTGGGTTTGTGGCAAAAAGAGGCTTATAGTCTTTCCCAAATTCAAAATATGCGTCAAAGGCGCGTTTAGGGAACAAATTTCGATATGATTCCAAGTCTTTTCGCATGGCTTCCCGGTAAAGCATGCATATATCCTCAGGAATGAGTATGTTTATTTTCCTGTAATATGCTTTTAACTTTTCTTTTTCGTATTCAGCAAATTTTTTAGGCATATCAAGGCCTATGTTTATGGGAAAATTTTCCTTCATCACATTATCTGGGCTATATGGGTATACAGTAAAAACAAATTTAAAATTAGGATTGTCTTTTCTTATTATATCATAGAGCAGGTTGATCACGTGGGCGTCTGCGGATGCTCTATCATTCCCAAAGCGTGTTTTGGTCTCATCTAATCTATCGTTCCACTCTGCGTAATTTAGCGTTGTCAAGCCAGTGTCAATGCTTTCAAAATATCCATAGTTATAATTTCCTGCTTTGATTATTTTTGAATATTTCTCGGCTTCCTTTGTCAGTAAATCGTCCCTGCTCCACGAAATATAATGATCTTTATGGCGGTTTGATATTCGTACATTTTTATACTCAGGCTTTTCTTTGTTTTCTTTGACGGTTCCAGCGGATTGAAAAGGAAAAACGTCATACATGAACAAATCAATGCCGCGCTCATTTGCATATTTTGCTGTTCTTTTAGCCATTTTTGATGGAAAACGTCTTTTGTTTACAATCACTAAATTTATCTTTTGGGATAATAGCCAATCAATATATTCCTTCAAGCATTCATAATAAGCATCTTTCGGAGGATTGTTGGCATAAACCATTTTTTCATTAAAAATTCCAGGCCGTCTCCAAACAGTTGAAAGACTGCCGTATCCAACAACTCTGTGTTTGAAGTCTGGCCAATCTTTTATGTCTGCTATTCTAATTTTTATTTCATTTTTCTCTTTCAATAATTGATTAAAAGTCATTGCCGCATATAAAACGCCCACTGGATCATTGCCTGCCATGATTATGTAATCATCCGTCATTTTTATTGCATACCCTTGAAGCTTTTTCGGGATATCTAGTGAGTCATTTTTTAGAAATTTTAAATATTTGTTCTCGTGCTTTTGCCCGATAAGTATTAATTTTGTCTTTGTTAGCTTTCCCGGAGAAGTGGTGTCTTTATAAATTGTTAATTTTTCTCCACCAAGAAAAAGCACGCGTTTGTTTATCTCTTCCGCCGCAATTTGAGCTTGTCTCAAATTTGCCTGCACGACTATGGCATAATCTTTTAAACTTAGATATTCTTTTTGGAATTTTAATTTTTTGGGAGTTGGAATTATCTCATAAGGCTCAGCGTTCATTAACGATGACACAGCCAAAATTACAGAAAACAAAACATGTTTTTTACACATTATCAATATTCTCCTTTTTCTATTTCGATATTTTTATAATTTCGATTTTTTCTGAATATCCCTTCAATTTTTCCTTTTTGCGATGAAACAATCAAAAGAGTGTCTTTATCATTATTCAAAATCTTTTCAGGCGCAAAGGTTTTTCCGTATCTAGGAATGCCTGATATTCTAATTTGAGATATTTGCATGTCTGGAAATGTTTTTTTATCTATTTTCCCGTTTTTGTCCCTTACGGCTCCTATAAGAATGTAATAAGGGACGCTTCCTGATAATTTTCCTCCCAATAAAAATTTGGAATCATAAAATATCTTTTTATTCTGAACAGGCTTGCCATTAATAAATAATTTTGTTTTTTCTATGCTAATGGCTCCTTGTATGGTTTCCCATTGAAAAGCAATGTTATTCCATTTGTCTAATGCTATTCGCTGAGAAAATTGGATTTGACCATGCCAGTTGTCTGATGATATTCTTGCTGAAAAGACATTATTGCTGTCCAATTGCATTAAAATTGAATTTTTCCAAGCCTTTTCCCCCCAGAAAAAAACAGGTATGTTAGTTTTTCTTGCAAGAGATCCAAACTTTATCCAAAATTCTATAGTTCCTTCTTTGACTAAAAAATGCTTAGTTTCAATGTTCTCGCTTGAAAGAGAAGATGAAAAATTTTTTAGATATTCATTTTTAACAGTAAAACGCTCTGATATTTCAAAACCATAAGCATTGATGCAAAATATATAAAAAATCAGCACGTTTATGTATGAATAAGTCAAAATCATGCTTCCGCCTAGTCCCACCACATTGTTATGCCTCTGACCAATATTCCGTCCATTTTATTCCCATCGCCGCCTGATCGGTATTGGCTGATTTTCATTGCATCTCCATGTCCGTCCATGAAAATAAAATTGGAGTTGCCGGCATGCCGGTTGCCAACATCCGTTATTGGATTATTATTCAGAATGGCTTTTTGATAAGTGTCCGCAAAGTAAAATCTTTTGGTGGGCATATGACGCATAAGTTCTGACAGTTTTCCTTGTCCCAGGCCTTTTGCTGACTCATTGATTCCAATGCTGTAGTCCAAAGAGTCATAGTCATTCCATTGATTATCATCACTCGGACAGCGATATATCATTGCCTTGTCTGTTGTGGGGAAGTATTCCGACAGTCTGCGTCCCCAGGAAATCAAGTCGTCCGGGACTTTGTCTATCACGCCTTCGCCGTTGTAGTCATCGGCATAGGCTATTGCGTTCAAATAAATCTGCTTCATCATGCTCAGGCAAGCTATTTTCTGCGCTGTTCCTCGGGCTTTGTTCAATGCAGGCAGCAGCATAGACGCCAGGATTGCTATTATGGCAATCACAACGAGCAATTCGATAAGTGTGAAGTGCGTTTTTTTCCTGTGACTAGAGCGGCGCATTATCCGTTCCTCCATTGCTGTTTCTATATTTCTTCATTTTTAATGCTCATATATTTATTCCATATTTTGAGCTGGTCAATTATTATTTCTTCGCCGTGCGCTTTGTATGAACCGCCAATTTTTAACGTTGTTCCTTTATTTTCGTTTTTAATTTTGGATTTGTCAAACTCAATGGTGACTTCGCTTATGTTTTTTATTATTTTCCCGTCTTTGTAAATGGCAAATTCATCTTTTTTCTTGCCTTTGTTGGCCTTCCATGAGATAGCTACGTGATGCCATTTATCAGGCGTTTCGCCGTATCCAGCGAAAAAGCTGGGGCTGTGTCCTGAAAAGCGGACGCCAAATTTCTTAGTTCCACCGAACCCGCTGAAAATTTGAATTCTATTTGTTTTATCGCCTATTCCGTTTACCCAAAAAGTGACAAGGCTTCGTTGCGGATATTTGTCCATTTTTTTGTATTTTACTTTTTGCCAAAATTCAATGCATCCTTCGTCAAGGTTTATTTTTCCTTTTGGAGAATAGACTATTGCTGTGCCTGGTTTGTTATTTTTTATTTTCAAGGCATTGCCAAATTTGCCTTTCACTATTTCCATGTCAGGGGTTGATATAGTTGCATCGTAAGGGAAATTTATTCTGCCGCCATTTGCGAATATGGCCGGAAAGCTTTCAAAGTTCTCCTGAAACATCAGGCTCTTGATTGTTGGTTTGTAGTTGACTACTTTTGTCCCTTTTGAAATTCTCCAGTTGGCGATGCTGAAGGAGCCTTTGCCTTTATGGCTTAGTATTATAGATGTTTTGGATGCGCTTGCTGGTATGTATATTTCTTGCGACGATTTTGTCCATGAATCGGCATTGCTATAGATTCTGAATAACTCTGGCATTAGTCTTATAGTTTTTCCGGAGTTGTCCCAAAATTTTGTTTGCATTTCAAAAAAGTTGCCTTTGCCTATCTCTCTAGCTTTCTTGTACTCAAACTCAATCTTGCATGAATGCCCGGGCAAGGCTCCTTGCGTTGGAGTGAAGCGTAGCTTTTCTATTGAATTGCTATTGTCGCCTTTAAATTGCAAAACGTTCTTCCTGCCTGCCAACTCCGGCAGCTCTTTTATAAAGCCACCCTTGACAGTGGCTTTGCCTTCCTGAAGGATTCCGCCGATGCTGTTTGGGCTCCACAGGCAAGCAATGGCAACAAGGCATGTTAATATTTTAACTTTCATTTTTTATCTCCATCTATTCTAATATTATTGTTCCATAATTTATGGTCTCGGCGTGCGCATTACCTTTTCCTGACCATACAATCTGTGATTTTCGCGTTTTATATTTCCCGTCATTGTCGTCAACCGCTATTTCAAAGCCTATGACTTTTCCTTTTGCCGGAACAAACGACTCTCCGTTTGCGCTCTTTAGAGAGCTCCATGGAATTTCGATGTCCAGAGTGTAGCCATCATTGTTTTTTGAAGATTTAAGCTTGACTGAATTTGCGTCGAAGTTCAGTCCGCCGCCATGTTTTATTGGAATGAATTTATTATTGGGCGCGAATGTTAATTGATAGTCTTCGGCTGTAAATCTGTTCATATTGCTGGCTATGTCTATGTCAAAGAACAGCTCCACGCAGTCGCCATTATACAGAGCATTGTCTTTTGCTGGATCCAGCTTGTCATCTTTTACATTAATTGCAAGATAGAGGTTTTTATTATCCCATGATGCGTTCACTTTTGCCGAAGAGTCCTCTTTGCCTGACCAGGCATTTTTGACTGTTTTTATTTTGACCTGTTCAGCTTTGTCCAGATGCGCAGTCATGGGATTTGAAGCGTCGGCGTGTTTTGCTATGAGCAGTTTTATATTCTTTTTGCTCACAAATTTAATTTCGCCTCCATTGACTTCCGTGACAGTTAATTGAACATCTAAATTTTCACTGTTTCCTGTTTGGATTACGGGGAAAAGAAAAAGCTCTTTGCCGCGTGGCTGAATTTTTTTGCTTATTGCCCCGGAGTTTAATTTCCAGTCCGCGCTTATGTTTGTCAGCTCTACGCCAAACTCTAATTCTTTATTGAATTTATTGCTTATTTGGAGTCCGACGCAAACCTTTCCGTCTTTTCCATTTATCAAGCGTATGAAATCAATGGAATAGCTTTTGGCAAATTCCAGTTTATCAAGAGCTATCTTCAGGCTCTTGTATTTTTCATTTGACATAATCATATAGAACGGCCTGCGGCTGAATGTGGCTTTGAAGCCTTTGGGAGATAACTCAGGGGGAAAAGGATTGCCCATTATGTCCAGAAAATTTATTCCATCAGGAGAGCAGGCGATATCGTGCGTCTCTGCCTTTTTTCCAAAGTTCCAGCAAAACACTATATTTTTGTCTCCTTTGTCAAAAACTCCGCAGAAGTCGTTTGCCGATAAGTCAATCTGCTCCTTGAATTTTGCACCTTCCATTATTTCAGTCATTGCGTCATAAGCCATCAACGAAGGCCGGGGCGCTCCGTCATATTCAAGCAGGTTAAAGGTGCCAGTCCCTGGCCCAAGGTGCCCTGAACCGAAGCCCAGAATAAAATAGAAATGTTTTTGAATTCCAAGCGCCATTTGCATGATTTCTTTGCCTACCAGAAAGTTTGCCTGATCCTGAGGCGAGGTTGTGATAAAACGGCTATACGCCACTCTTTCAGGCTTAATGTCATGATAAGCCGGGATGGTTGCCGTTCCCACCTCTGTGTTCCATACTGGCATAGGTTTGCCGTCCGAGGTTTTGTCGGCCACAATTTTAAAAAGTTTTTTTATGCTGTTTTCTTCGTTGTCAGCGGGCGACGCATATGTATGCACAGAGATCACATCCATCAGTTCGTTGGGATTTTCAGAGAAAGCCAGAGATTTTTTTACCCATCCCAAAGGGTCTCCGCCAAGATCGCCTGTGCCGCAAAGCCCCACTACTGTTGCGTCTGGGGCGGCTTGTTTTATTCCGTCATGAGCCGCTTTCAGAATGGGCATATATTCATTCCCGCGCATTTTGACAGTCGGTTCATTCCATACTTCCCACGCTGTGATTCTGCCTTTGTAATGCTCGGCCAATTTGCGTGTGTGCTCTTTAAATTTTTTCAAGTCCGGCAATTTCTGGTTGTATCCACGGCTTGAGCCGCCGAGGCTCTTTTTTTCAGAACGGGCCCAGGGCGGTATGGCGCTGAAGCATGTTCCCCAGCGTTCCCATTGACTATTGCCCAATTGATTGCCCAGGATGGGCATTACTTTCAATTTGTGCTTGTCTGCCAATTCCATATATTTTTCGGCGCTTTCAAAGTTGAATCTGTTTTCTTCCGGGTGAATAAACGCCATATGGAAAATTTTAAATGTTCTAAGCCATTTTGCGCCTATGTCCCGAGCCAGTTTAAATTGTTTGTCAGGTTCCACTTGCCCCGTGAACATCAGCTCATATCTTGGTTTTATGCCCCAGAATTGCCTCCAGTCAACTACTTCCGCGCTTGGCAAATGAATTCCAAAGAAGGAGTTTTCTTTTAACTCAGCATTTTTTTCTTCTGTGATCACTCCAAAAAGGAACTCAGTTTTTGCCTTTATATTTCCCTTGGAGTCCTTCAGCTCCGCCCATAGCTTGTAAGAGCCGCGTGGCTGCTGCGAAAGCGTTATGACTTTTTCAATTGATTCATCTTTGCTTATTTCAAATGCTTCTTTTTTTAGTGGCTTTTTGGTTCCATAATAGTAGTTTTCAAGGACATATTCTAAAGTCATGGCCTTTTCATCTTTTGTCGAATAAACTCTGCATTTTGCAGATACATCTTCGCTAGTGTAATATATAGGCATGCGATTTTCGGGGATTGATGACATGGCTATTGATATATCGTTTGCCGGGTTAAAGTCTGATGCCGCATTGTTTTCTTCTATTTGAAAGCCGTCAAACCATATGGAGCCATCTTTGTCGGCTGGGGCGACGGCGCGAATGCGGATGCAGTATCTGTTTTGGAAACCGCGTTTTGCGGGGGCAAGAGGGACGGTGAAGCTTTTTGTCAGTCTTTGCCAGTCTGTCTGGCAGTCAACGGCAAAGCCTCCGAAGAGTCCGTCAGAACCGGTAGTCTTTCCTGTTATATGCATTGCTCCGGAAATTTTTTTGCCTGGAATATTGCTTTGGACATAAAATGAAAGCGTGTAGCTTTTACCCGGCTCAAGCTTTATGGGCGCCGATATGAGGTCGTGAGCTCCTGCGCCTTTTTTGGTTATTTTTAGGCTTTTTTTCCCATGAACGGCAAAGTCATCAGCGCATTCAGGGGGAGCAAAATCTTTGCTTTGCGAGTAATACCGCCTGGAATGAACGCCCCATCCCCTCATGCCTGTCTCAAAGTCGCCATTGTCAATCAAATTTTCAGCTTGGATTATGCAGAGCTGTCCAAATGTCAGCAAAATAAATGCAAAATAGGACCTTTGTTTTATTTTCATTGTTTATATTCCTTATTTTTTGAGATGTTATTTTAATGTCTTTATTCTTGAAATTGCGATCTGATCCTTACTCGAATGACACTGTTTTTTGGGCGAGCTGTTTATTTTCTGAACTTATTAGAATCAGCGCTTTCAAGTTGTGCAATTCCTCATTTAAAGATATGCTGATGGGCTCTAATGATGTCCAAGTTTTTTTCAGATAATCCAAATGCAGTATTTTTTCTTCCTTTATCAATTTTTTATTTTTATAAATTTTAATTTTAACATCCAAGTTTTTGATCGGAGCTTGGGTTTCCAGATTCAATATGAAGCTTAAGACTGAAACGTATTCGCCGCCTGCAACAGCCTGATTTTTCTTGTCTGAAACATTGATCCTTATATCGTTGGTTTGATGAAGGATCTCTTCAGGCTTCGAGTTGTTTTTTTCGTCCAATCTTTCTCTTATGATTATTTTTAGCCTTGTGATTTTTTCGTCCAATTTTTTGCAAACTTTGACACCGTTGCTTAAATGACACCTTCGTATTCCTCGTTTGACATATTCTTTTTTTTCTTTAGGCAGTTTATGATCCCAATTATTTAAATTATCTATCGACGGATTGATTAAGTTTTTTGCTTTGCTTAGTTCCTTGAGGGCTTTTTCCGGATGATTAGCTGAGTTCAGTTCTTTGGCGTAAACATATAAATATCTAATTTGCCCGACTTCCTTTGCTACAGTCAATCTTGCCATTAAGTTTTGCAAATCCAAAAGAGCTTCGGATTTTACTGTGCTTTCGGCTTTTAAAAGCAGAGCATAGGCTCTGTTAATTTTGTCAAGCATTTTCTTTAGAACATTGGAGTTATGATATTTGCGTGGAATATCGGCGCCCCAGACATTCAGGTGTTTTATCAGCTTGTCGTATTCCAGTATATAATTGTAGGATGCGTTTTTTAGCAGTATGTTCGCTTTTTGGATTAAGGGGGCCGCTTTTTCCCCATATCTTTGGCTTGCCGCCCGGTAGATGAATTGCTTAAAGCTCTCATCTGTTTCGCCTTCCATAAATAATACTTTTGCAATTCCTCCATCATACCCATTGCTGTTCAAGAGGCGCGCTCCTGGCGCGTTTGCGTTCCATGAAAACTCCGAGCTTCCAAGAACCATATCGCCAGAGCCGTTTCTGGAGAAATTTAAAATGATATCCTCTTTGGATTCCGGGAAATAGAATGTTTTGTTGTATTTATAGCATGTGTTATAAAGCATCCCTATTTGATTTTCCATTTCAGGATAGCCCCATGTCGAAAAATATGTCATTATCGGATTTGAGCCAAATACTTCTTTTCTTTTTTCATAAGTTTTGCGATTATGCTCTCGGACTAGAAATGGAGTTTTTGATGGCAAGTATGAAATCAGGCGAGAAAAATGCTTGAGGTCTTCTTTATTGGCAAAGTCCATAGAATACCTGTCGCTAACAGCGACTATGCAGTCAGGATATCCTTTTTTTATTGCTTCTATAAATTTATTATATAGATTGGCGTAACCTTTTGCTTCGTCTTCTCCAAATCTGTTTTTGCATTCATCGCACCTAAGCTTCCATTTGCCTTGAGTGTCGATTTTATGCAGATAGATCAATCCCGGTTTTACTTCTTTTGCAAATTCTGTAAGCCATTTGCATTTCTTGTCAATTAATTTTTCCCGACTCCAGCAATACAGCATTCCTTGATGCTCTATCATGTTTTGATTTTCTGGTCTATTTTTGTCGGAGCTTCGGGCTAGATTTACAAACATTGAAAAGCCTACTAGTATTCCGCGTTCACGAGCGTATAAACAAACTTCTTTTAGCCAGAGGATAGCGTGGGCGTCCAATTTATGGAGTTCTTGAGCTTGGGCTAGATTCAATTTGTTGTCAAGAATTTTTTGATCAATGAGTTTTTTTGTTTCATCTATTTCAAGAGAATATGCGAAACAATCATGAAGAAGTCTTGTTCCTCTATATTTGTAGTCAGGCCAATCTTCAATATTTGCTTTTTGAAAATAAATGCCTTTTTTATCTTTTTTTATTAGTCTTATGAATGTGATGGCTCCCCAAAGAATCCCTTGATCGTCTTTGCCGACAACTAAAGCGTTTTTATCGTTGATGAAATTTATAATGTATCCCTGTTGAGGAAGCTCTGTTGCTTTTTTTAAATTTTTCGCCTTATTGGGGAAGTTCGGAAGCGATGACAATTGCTTGGGGCTGATCAGATATATTATGGTTGAATTTGCCTTTGAGTCATCGCTTAAATCTTTTATATGCTTGGTTAAAGATTTTATATTTAAGCTTTTAAGCTTTTTTGCTATTTTTTCGGCGGCAATTCTAGATTTTTTGTTTTCTGCAATTGCTATTATAATATGATGCCCTTTGCCTTGAGTCTTTTGCTGATATATTTTTTTATCGAAAACATAAATAGATTTAGGAGTTGGAATTATATTTAAAGAAGCTTTTGTGGCTTTTTTTATGCTTGAAATGTCTTTCAGGCTTGTTTTATTGCAGCTTGCCAAAAAAAACAAGGCGCTTATGATAAGCATGAAATTTATTATATATATTTTTGTTTTTTGCATTTTTACAAACTTCCTTTCCAAAAAAACTTGTTCTCTTGTGATGAATAATAAGTGTTCGTAGTGTCTTTCGGGCAAACTCTTGGGTCTGTCATTTTTAGGCTGTTTGCATGGCCGTCAAAAAAGAGCGAGTTCATTTTTCTATTGTGCCTGAACTCAAGTGGGGAGCCGACTCCTAAATATACTCTGGCGCCATGCCATTCATAACCATCGTTTTCCGCAGCCAAAAGGCATTTTGACGAATTTTTTATTTTTGTTGTTGGAAGATGATATTTGCCTGCCAAGGGGGCAGTGAAGCCTGACACAAACCAGTTCATTCCGTAACTTGCAAGGACATAAGCTATTTCATTGTCTCTGTTTCTGAAGTAACTGGAATTTTTGTTGACTGGCTTCTTGGAATTCTCTGCGGGGCAGTAAAATAGCGAATCACTTGTGGGGGCTGTTGCGCTGCCACCTTTTATGCTTAAATAATTAGAGGCAAGGCAACCTCTCCAGTCTGTGCTTGATGGGGCATTGTCTTCGTGAACTGCTGGCAAGTAATTATTATAATCAGTAGAGTACATGTTAAGGAAAAGGCCTAATTGTTTTAAATTATTGGAGCAGGACATTTGTTTAGCCATGTCGCGTGCTTTGCTAAGGGCAGGCAATAACAAGGACGCCAAAATAGCTATAACTGCTATAACTAATAATAATTCGATGAGCGTAAATCTAAGCCTGAGCCTGTTTTCTGTTTGATGAATTCTTGAAATGTTCATAAAGAAAAATCCTCATGCTGATTTTTTTTTGTTGATTTTCTTTCTATCAGCCTTATTGGGATTCTGACTATGGTTCCGGGCTTGTAATTTCCCAGCGCCGCCCTTGCGCCTTCGCGGCCTTTTTCTTCTTCGCATTGGTCTACTGAGGTCAGAGGCGGCTCCAGATATTCGCAGAAGTCGAGATTTCCGCAGCCAATGACGCTTATGTCTTCTGGAACATTGAGGCCGTTTTCCTTTAGAGCTTTCATTGCGCCTCTGGCAAGTTTGTCGGTGCCGCAGGCTATTGCTGTTATGGAGCGCTTTTTTATATGCGGCAAAATTCTTGCAGTGGCTTCGTAGCCATCGTCCGCGGTCTCGCCAGGGAGGTCGTCCATAATTGCTTTTGGATATAGGGGAAGGTTGTTGGTTCTCATGAAATTATAAAACTCATCGCGTATTTCACGGTTCCATGCCCAGCACAACGGCTCGTTCAGGAATGCGATGTTTCTGTGTCCTGAATCCTTCAGAAATTGAAGCGATGTCCGGATGGCCAAGCCATTTGAATCTGTAATATGGATTATTCCATCGTAAAAGCCGTGGATTGTGCGACCCATTATAATTGTTGGAATATTTTCGCCGAGGAGCTTGACTATTAGAGCTACATTTTCATTGTCCAGCTTGCCGCCGACAAGCACAGCGCGCAGGTCTCTTCTGGAGGCAATGCTGTTTATCTTGGAAGTGAGCTCGCTTTTGTCTTTGTATGGAACTGACGCGCAAATAAGATGAAATCCCTTTGCCGATGCTATTTCTTCCACGCCTTTCAAGACTCTGGCGTGGTAAGAATTCGCAAAATCTGTCCCGCTCAGGATGAAAGCGATGCATGAAGGAACTGCGTATTTGTCGGTTTGATTGCTGGCTGTGTTGCCATCGGCTACGAACGTTCCTTTTTTTGGGCGCCTGAAGCAGATGCCTTCCTTTATCAGTTTGTCGAGCGCGCGCTCGGCTGTTTTTACGCTGACTTTCGCGCTTCGCGCTATTGTTTTTATGTCGGGAAGCATAGCGCCGGGTTCAAGATTTTTTTTCGCAATATAGTTTTTTAGTTGATTGCTCAGCTGAACATAAATTGCGTCTGAACTGTTTTTGTCTAAAATTATATCCATTGATTATCCCGATTATACAAGTGATTATACATATAATACTTATTGCGTCTGAAAAGTCAATAGTTTTTCTGTTTTTTTTTGATTTAGCTCTTGCGTGTTTCGTTTATCGAATTATAATAGCTCCATATTACGAGAAACGAATAAATACAAGGGGTTTGTTGTGAATATAGGATTAGTTAAGGAAATTAAAGCCGAAGAGTACAGGGTTGCTTTGACACCAGCCAGCGCAATGGAGTATGTTGATTGCGGGCATCAGGTTTTGGTTGAAGATGGCGCAGGCTTGGGATCTGGTTTTTCAAATGAAGAATATATAGCCAATGGCTGCAAAATTATTTCCGACAAGCAAGAGCTATTTGACAAGTCGGATATGATAATAAAAGTCAAAGAGCCGCTCCCTGAAGAATATGATTTTTTTCATGAGGGGCAGATTTTGTACACATATCTGCATTTGGCGGCTGATAAGGTTTTGACTGAAGCTTTGCTTAAAAAGAAGGTGTCGGCAGTTGCTTATGAAACAGTGACAGAGCGTGACGGGTCTTTGCCTTTGCTTATCCCTATGTCTCAGATAGCCGGGCGGATGTCCGTTCAGGAGGGCGCCAAATATCTTGAAAAAACATTCGGCGGCAGGGGCATAATATTGGGCGGAGTCCCCGGAATAAATAAAGGCAAAGTGCTTATTCTCGGCGCGGGCATAGCAGGAACAAACGCATGCAAAATCGCCATTGGCATGGGCGCGGATGTGACGATTATGGACATTTCCGCAAAGCGTCTTTCGGAGCTTGACGACATCTTTGGAAACTCAGTGAAGACGCTTTACTCTAATTCATACAATATTGACGAGATGATTCGGGAAGCCGACCTCATTATAGGGGCGGTCCTGATTCCCGGCGCGGCGGCTCCGAAACTGATAAAAAGAGAAGACCTCAAGAAGATGAAAAAAGGCGCGGTCATCGTTGACATCGCCGTAGACCAGGGCGGCTGTTTTGAGACTACCAAGCCGACATATCATTCACTCCCCACATTTATCGTTGACGATGTTGTCCATTATTGCGTGGCGAACATGCCGGGCGCCGTCGGGTTGAGCTCCACTTATGCGCTGACCAGTGTCACCAACCGCTATGGGCTTATTATAGCCAACAAGGGAATAAGCGAAGCATTGAAGCATCCGCAAATTCTGACCGGCTTGAATTGTTATGATGGAAAACTGACCAACCGGGCAGTGGCGGAGGCTCATGGCATGTTTTTTGAGGAGCACAGCAATGTTTGATGATATTGACAGAAAGATTATTTCTATTTTAAATGAAGACGGCCGAATAAACAACAATGAAATAGCCAAGCAGCTTTCAGTTTCGGAAGGCACAGTGAGGAACAGGCTGAAAAAACTTACAGGAGCCGGGGCTTTTAAAGTTGCCGGACTCATAAATCCCGATGTGGTTCCAGATAAACAGCTTGTTTTTCTTGGGGTAAAAGTGGCGGTCAGCAAAGATCTGCTCAAGATAACCGGAAAGATATCCAGCCTGGATGAAGTGCATGCCGCATATATAACAACCGGACGATATGACATTATTATAGAAGCCTGGCTTGATCTTAAATACGGCTTGATTAAATTTCTCAGCGATGCTCTGGCGTCGGTTGAAGGAATCGTCTCAACGGAAAGCTTTCTTATTATGAAAAGCTTTGACAAATGGATTCCTGAAAACGGCTGAAAAGCTTTTTCTCAAAAAAAAATCCCATGAAAGAAATTTCTTTCATGGGATAAAATTTAGCGTTAAGCTATTCTTTGCTTTCTTCTTCCTCTTCTTCCAGTTCTGGACGAATCAGTTTCTGAACGAAAACATTGACCTGGTCAACTTCGAGGCCGGTCATTTTCTTGATTTCGTTTTTCACTGTGTTCTGGATTCGAGCTGAGACAGATGGCACATTTTCGCCATAAGCGATGTTTACTTTGACCGCAATGTTCAAAGAGCTTTCCTGCATGTCGATGCCGATGGAGCTTTTTGTGCGTCCGCCGCCTACCAGGCCGGCAATGTTGTCAATTAGTGAAGAGCCTTCGAGCTCAACAGCGCCTTTCATGTTTGCAAGAGATTCATGAACGACATCGGCAATGACATTTTCATGAATCTTGATCTCGCCAAGATCTGTTTTTTCGCTGATTTCTTTTAACTGAGTTTGTTTCTGTGGCGCGGGTTTCGCCGCTTTGGCGGTTGTTGTTGATTTTTTTGTGCGTTTTGTTACCATGATCAATCCTCCCTGAGTTTAGACTGGCATTAAGATAAACTTCAAATGCGATCAATACAATAAAAATATGAGAAAAGTTATTCAGAGCTTGCAGGAAAAATGGCTTTGCATACGGTGCCGACGCCTTCCTTGCTTTCTATTTCCAACACGCCGTCGAACTCGTGGACGATATCCCGCACGATCGAGAGTCCCAGTCCAGTGCCTTCATCCACACCTTTAGTGGTGTAAAACGGCTCAAAGCAGTTTTCCATTGTTTTTTTAGACATTCCAATTCCGTTGTCGCGTATTTCGAACACAACGCGCTTTTTATCCTGAATAGAGTAAAGAGTCAGCTCAACCTCTTTTTTGTAGCCTTCTTTTTTCAGTTCGCTTTTTTTGTCCACAGCGAAGCGGGCGTTTGAAATAAAGTTTACGGCTATCTGTTCGAATCTTTGAGGATCCAACCGCACTTCCGGGAGGTTTTCTTCATAGTTTTTCTTGAGGTCGATGTTGTGCAGGCGGATTTGTTCATGGAAAAACAACAATGCGCTTTCAAGGGGGACGGTCATGTCTATTGGTTTTGGCTCTTGATTTTTTACGCGGGCAAACTTGCGCATGTGATTTATTATATTTGACGCTTTTTCAACGCTTGCTATGCTTATGTCAAAAGCGTTTTCCAACTTTTTTTCTTTTAGATCGGAATTATCCTTTAATACTGAGCGCAATAATTCCAGATAACCGCGGATCACGCACAGTGGTTGATTTATTTCATGCGCTATCCCGGCTGCCATTTCGCCCATTGCGGTCAGGCGTCCGGCGTGAGCCAGTTGTTTTTGCTTTTCCTGCAACTGAACCCCCTGAGTTACTCTTATATCATTAAATGCCCATATAAGAGGAATCGCAAGCAGCAAAAAAATTCCGGCAAGAATGAGAGAGCGATAAAGGATTGATTCCAGACTCGAACTTATCTTGGCTATTTCCACGTCTGCGCAAGCGACATAAACTTTGCCGGCAGTGGAGCGCAGCGGAATGTAGACGCTGCGATAATGGCCCCATTGGTCTGTGTAGTCAAGAAAAGTTATTTTATCTGACTTAAAAACTTTTTTCAGCTCTTCCGGCGCCGATTTGTAGCCAGTGAAGTACCTTACTGCCTTTTCGTTAGCCAGCTCTTCATTTGAGGAGCTGGCAGCAGTGACAATGGCATTTTCGTCTTTGTTGATTATTACCGTATAGATGTATGCTATGCCGAGCTCATTGGCTAAACGAGTGAGCTTTTTTATATTTTTGCGGTCTTCTTTCGGGGAAATAGAATTCTTTGACTCCGTCCGGTCATGGAAATCGTCCCCCAGTATTTGCGCTGCCCCATATGCGGCGGCGGTGATGAGTTTGTCATAGGTTTCAAGGACAGACAGCTCGTCCCGTCTATACATATATGTAGTGCATATAACAATTCCCGCAACATATATAAGCAGCGCTAAAAGAACTTTATGAAACTTTTTTACTTTTGCCATTGCTTGGAGTCCTTGCCTTGCTTTGATTTCTAAATACTATAGCATAAAAGCATATAAGCGCAAAGTTTGGGAATCAAAGCTTTTGCTCGCCGTTTACAAACACAGCCAAAGGCTGGAAGTCGTTATCAAGCAATACTATGTCGGCATAATAACATGCTTCAAGTTTTCCTGTTTTTTCCAGCCCCAGTGAAAGCGCTTGATTATAGCTTGTTGCCTTGACTACTTGCGACAGCGGCAGTCCAGACGCGGCATATGCGTTTTTGACGCCATTATTATAGCGCAGAGTGCTTCCCGCCAAGGCTCCATTCGATTTGAGCCGGGCTGCGTTGTCTTTAACTGTCACTTCAAGCCCGCCCAGATCATAGTCGCCGTCATCCAGCCATGATGCGCACATGGTGTCGGTTATTAGCGCTATTTTGTCTATAGGCTTGACTTTGAAGATAAGCGCGAGCATGTCAGGGCAAATATGGATATTGTCCGTGATTATTTCAATAAGCGTGTTGTCGTCACAAAGTCCGGAACCCACAAGTCCGATTTCGCGATGGTGCAACTTTGTCATTTGGTTGCAGAAATGCGTTAAATGCTTCAGTCCCAGATTTCTGGCCTTTTTAAATTCGGCGAAAGTCGCGTTGCTGTGCCCGCAGGAAGGCGTTATCCCGCAGGACGCCAGCTCGCGAGTGAATTCCATTCCTCCTTCGACTTCTATGGCATAGGAGACAATCAGCACTTTGGCGATGGAATTCAGCTTTTTGATTTCTTCAATGTCAGGTTTGCGCACGAAAGCCGGATTTTGCGCTCCGGCGCATTCGCAATTTATGTATGGGCCTTCAAGATGAACGCCGGGGACTTTTGCTCCGCTTGGATTCTTCTGGTATTCCGCCACGTATTCCATAGTTTGGACCAGGCGTTCTCCGGGAAGAGTCAGCGTGGTGGGCAAATACGTGGTGACGCCTTCCTTTATTTTTGTTTCCGCTATTGTGCGGATGGCTTCTATTTTTTCGTCTGTGGTGTCATAGCCAGAGGCTCCATGGGAATGCATATCCACAAAACCCGGCATTGCCATTTTTCCTTTTGCGTCATAGACGCTGTCTGTTTCAGGAAGCTGTTCTCCTTCCAGGTATATGCCTTTTATGAACTTGCCTTCAATTTCTATGGAGGCTCCCGGAATGTCGCTGTTTGGCGATATGGCCCTACAATTTTTTATCAATATGCTCATTTTATTTGGTCCTTTATAGAATTTTTATCTCAGGCTTGGCAAGCTGGCGGCTGTCACTGCCTGGCCGTGGCGTTTGCTTTGCTCGTCAGGAGTGCGGAATGACAGTTCTTGAGCTAGATCAGGGAATTCTTCTTTCAGGACTTCTTCGGCTTTGGAGAGGATCAGATCGCCGCCTTTGCCGGAGGTCACGCGTCCCAGTATAAGCAAGTTGCGCATAGAGTAAAACTCAGCGTAATGCGCGATTGTGTATGCAAAATACACTCCGATGGTTTCGTATATCTTGCTGGCGCGCTCGTCGCCGTTTGCCATCAGCTCCTGAACTTTTTCAAGACGTTCAGGGAAGGGCATTTCATCCGGGAACTCCAATCCTGCGGCCGGGGCAAGCCTGGCCACTGCCTGCTGAGAGAAATATTGCACTCCGCATCCGGCGTCGCCGGACCATTCGTCAAGCGGCGCGTTGTCGCGATAGTCAACCGGAACAAAAGCCAATTCGTTCAGCCAGTCGGTTATATTTCCGTCTGGAGTCACATATCCAGCCGCCTCGCTGGTGCCCATAGAGATGCCGAGAACGGCGTTGTCGCCCATTGATATTGCTCCTGCCAGAGCGGTTACTTCGCCGTCGTTGACAACTACCACCGGGATGTTGTTCCATTCCTTTTGAAGCTCTATGAATATGTTCTCCACATGATTTTTGAAGTCATCCTCGGATACTCCGCGGAACAATGAGGCTATGCGGACTTTGTTGTTCACGTAGACTCCGGCTGCGCTTCCGCCTATGGCGTCGACGCGCGGAAGTTTCTCGGCCGCGCGTTTAAGAGAATCCCGGATGCCTGCCTTGTGATATTCCGGGTCTTTCTCGAAGTATGGGTCCCATTTTATTTCTTCGGTGAATACTACTTCTCCGTCTTTGAGCGCCGCGCATTTGCGGTCGGAGCCGCCTAGGTCGAAACCTATTCGGCATCCGTCCATATTTCCGCCGAGCTTTACGTCGATCTCATGCGATGCTGGCATATCTTCGAGGGGGGAGCTTTTTACTTCAAATTTGTCTGCGTAGATCTTTCCCATTATGTCATGGTCAAATTCGCGCGCTCCTCCCGGAGAGTAGATATTTGCGATTTCTTTGGCCAGTTCTTTGTTTCCGGCTATGGTTATTTTGTATCCGCCCTTGAGCCAGAGCAAGGCTTTTAGCATGCGTTCTACGTATTTCAAATTAAGCTCTCTGTATTCAGCCGTGTGTGGAAACACGCTGGACGCGTAGGTGGATACAGTTCCGCCTGTTCTCTCCAGCGACATCAGCAGTTTTTCGCCTATGCCGGACAGGCTTACGGCTTTGCGATATTCATTGTTCCAGATAATCGCAGGTTGAAAGTCAGGGTCGAGGACGGGGATTGTTCCAGGGATTGCGGTAATTGTTTTTATCATGGCTGCTCCTTGCTTTTACATTTATTTATGAGTTTATAGAAATTATCTGCAAACTCATAATATATCTCAAAGTTCTTTTAATCGCCAGTTCTGGAATATTTTTTATCCAAAATTACTTTCTGTTTTTTCAATTGCGCCTGAAGTTTGCTTATGTCCAAGTCTTTGAAGCTTCCGATTTTTGTTGAGCTCAGCATTGCGGCGGCGGTTCCGGCCGCTTCGCCAGTCACAGCGCATGTGGGGATTACGCGGGTTATGTCCCAGCCTGTTCTGCCGGATGACATGCAGCGTCCCGCGGTTATCAGATTGTCGGTTTTTACAGCGGCAAGCGATCTAAGTGGAATATAAAAGATTGGGCCATTATTCCTCCAGTCCCCGGTCATCCCCACAGTGTCGTCAAAATAGCGCTTGTCGTCGCTTTCCTCAAGCTCAACGCTTCCCTGCAGGCGCCGCGTCATTCGGAACGCCGGGATTGCCGTCATAAAGAGGGGGGATATTGCGGAGTTTTCTTTTTTTAGATCTTTAAGGCGTTTCTTTATAAGCTTTCTGGTTTCCAGCGTGAATTCGGTCACATCATCCGCGTAATGTCCGGCAAAGCCTCTTTCGCCATTGGGGGCTTTTGTCGCAAATTTGTCATATTTTCTGGAAAACGTATTCAGCACAATCTTGGAGCCGTCAAAATGATAAAACCAACTGGAGCGCGTGTTGGCGTCTGAAGCCACTGTGTTTTCCCCGGCGCGCCAGCAGACATCCGCGTCGCCGGACGCGTCTACAACCGAGCCGCATTGCATTGCAGTTCTGCCGTCTTTGTTCTCCACTATAACGGCTTCTATGCTGTTTCCATTTTTGACAACTTCGCAGAAGCGGGTGTCATAATAAAGCTTGATCTTATTTTTTTCGATAAGGCTTTCCAGCTCGAGCATAAAAGTCATAGGGTTGAAATCTACGCGGTATCTGTCCTGCTTGCGCAGGTTTGCGTTTCCGCCATTTTTCCAGCCTTCAGGTATTTCGTCATAGTTGTCGCTGATCGAAAGTTTAAGCAGTTCTTCGCCGAGGCCTTTGATTACCTGATTGCCCATGCCATCGCAAAGCGGCAGATATATGATCACATTTCCGAGAGTTGCGAGTCCGCCAAGGGCGTTTTCTTTTTCTATCAGGCATACGCTTGCCGAGTTGCGCGCCGCCGCCACTGCCGCCGTCACGCCGGCGATGCCGCCGCCAACCACCACAACGTCGTATTTGCCTGCTACTGGAATTCGCGTTGCCGGCTCAGTGATGTATTTTTTCATTCTCGATGCCATGATCAAATTTCCTTTCAATGAGTGAAGCTTTAGGCTCGTCTTTAAATTTTATTTTTATTGCGTTTACTTTGTATTTTCCTTGCACAACCCAGGCTCCTATAAATTCTTCCAGGCTTTTGCGACAGTTTTCGAGGACTATTTCCATATGGGACTTGTCCACTGCTTTTTTGCTTAGCTCCGAGGATAAGTCGCGTTCAAGGTCTTTGAGCATTTTTTCTTCCCCGAACACAAGCCAGCCATTGTTCGTTTTTCTTTCCAGGCGTGAGGTATCTATCGCCGGCGGCCCAGCCTGCAGACGCGGCGCTTGAATATAGAGTATGTCGTCTTTCAGCAAGAGACTCCATTCTCCTTTCATGTCCACAAAGTATGTGTAGGTGACCGGGCAACGGATAATGACGGACGCGCTTCCTTCTATAGGATCTTTTTTTAATGGAAACTTGTAGGATCGTTTGACGGTGTTCTTGACCATTTCATTAGTGGTTCTGGTTGCCAGCTCAAGGTTTGCCACGCGAGTGATTTTTTCTGTGTAGTCGTGAAATTCTTTTGTCAAGGTCTCGTGAATCTGGATTGCGCTTTGATTGGAGATAAATTTGTAAACCGCAAAGGTTGTTGCCAGAATGGCGACCATTGTTATAGTCAGGCATGAGAACAAAGCAAAGAAAATGCCTCCTATTGCTCCCTTGTTTCTGAATATATTTTGCTTGTCGCTTGTGTTGCTGTCCATAAAAATGCTTAAAAACCTGTTTGTTTGCGAACTATAATCTAATCGGAATGAACGCCGCCGTCAACAGACTGGAAACGAAAAGACAACAAATAATAGACTTCATGTAATGTAATGGCGCCACTAAAAGTCTTGAAAAATAAAAAAGCTGTAATTCCTCAGTGAAAGAGTTTTTTAAAAGCAAAAACATGCCTCCGGGGGCTTCCCCGGACGCTTGCCGGGGCGGAATACCGGCTAGCCGCGCGGCAATGAGCGCTCGCCAAGGGCGAAAGTCATAGCTGTTTAATGTCGCCGCGACAGCGTGCACGGCGCATTGGGAGCCTGAAGCTTATTTCAAAGCGAAGCGGGAAATAAGCTAAGCTTGACAGTTGCGTCAGCTTCACTGAGGGATTACAAAAAGCTAAAGAAAGGCCCCAATAAGATTGATGTGTCTCTTGACAAGAGCAGGGCAAGGCTTTTATATATGAGCAATAAAAAGAAAAAATAGAAGAGTCTTTTCAATGAGAAGTCTTTTGATGGCGTCAATCTTTGTTTTCTGTGTTCAAGCCGTTTCTTTTGTCGGAGGCTGTAAAGCAGTTCGGGAATGGGCGCAAAAACTTTTTAAAGACAAGGGGAATGTGAGATGAGCGATTTGGATAAACAGTTTTCAGGAACCGAAGCCAGTTTTTTGCGCGCTGGCGTGGGCAAATGCGATATAACCACCACTGAAAAAGGGGTGGCTGTGAATGACCCTTTGTACGCCAAAGCTCTGGTTTTGGACGATGGGAAAATCAAGGTTGCCATCATTGTCATGGACGCTGTGGCTATAGGCGGAATATGCGATATAAAGGACGACTTTCTGCCTAAGCTTCGCAGCCGCATTGAAAAAGAATTAAAGATCCCGGGCCGAAACATCCTGGTCAACGCGTCTCATACTCACACCGCTGAACCGATGCTTTGCGAAGACGCGGAGCAGCTTGAAAGAACATTTGACGCCGTCAGCCAGGCTCTGAGAAATATGGTCGAAGTAAAGGTCGGCGCGGGCTCCGGCTATGAAGACCGAATTATGATAAACCGCACTCTCAGGCTGAAAAACGGCCAGTCATGGACGATTCGGCATAGCAATCCTTGCCCTCCCGATGAAGAGGTCGAAAGTCTTGGGCCGGTCGATCCGGAAATAGGCTTGCTTCGATTTGACCGGATGGATGGCAGTCCTCTGGCGGTGGTTTACAATTTTGCCTGTCATCCATTGATAGGTGTTCCCGGAGGCGGAGTAACCGCCAATTATCCTGGCTTTGCGTCAAAAGTTATTGAAGACAATCTGGGCAATGACGCCATGGCTCTGTTTCTGCAGGGAGCTGGCGGTGACATAACCGAGGTTCTTTACAAAGACGTCAATCGCCCAAGAGACTCTGAGCCAATCGGGCGAATGCTGGGCTTGAGCGCCTTGAAGGCCTTGAAGGATATACAGGTTAAAGATGCAGCGCTGAGTGTTATTTCCGAAACGATAGAGCTTCCGAGAAGAACCGATATTCCTGAGCGCATTGAAGCGTTGCGGGTCGAACAGGATGAATTGCTCGAGTCATTGAGGTTTGTCAGCCTGAACTTAAAGGCCTTTCTCCCTTTGTATATAAAACACGCCCTTGACCCTGGCTTCCCTTTGGATTATTCCTACAGGTACTTCCAGGCGGAAAAGATTGGCGACGATGGGCTTGTTGATATGGATTCCGTGAACAGGGAAAACATCAAGAAATATCTAAACAACATTCGAGCCATGGAAAAACTGGCCAGGATTCAGGACAAAATAGCAACCTTGAAAAGGCATCAGGCGATTAATGACGAATCCGGCAAATCCACAATATTGGCAGAGGTTCAGGGCATTAAAATAGGAGACTGCGTGCTGATAACTTCTCCTAATGAGGCGCTTGTCGAAGTCGGTTTGAATCTTAAAAAGTCATCTCCATATGAGCACACCTTTATGGCTGCTTTTTCAAATGGCTATATGCACTACGGCCCTCCCGCCAGCTACTACGACAGGGGCGGCTACGAAGTCACAGAGTGTTTCCTTGCTCCCGAATGGCACAAAAAATATGAGGACAAAGCCAACGACATAATCCAAAGGCTGTGATCTGTAGAATGCTTGGGCAATTGAGGTCAGCTTTAGCAAAAGTCCGAAACATATCTGGCGGAGCTCCCGAATATACTGCTGACGCGTCCAATTGAAAACAAAAGGCATATGTGATATTTTATAACAGAAAGAACAAACGTAAAAATGCCATTTTACACAAAATTAATTACTCAGCCGATATCGTTTTTTCTTTTTTGAGATATTCATTCAAGATTGTTTCCATCTGAGATAATCTCTTCTTCGCCTCTTTTATTTTTTGGGCGACAGGAACATCCTTGCCTTTAGGGATTCCCTTTGTTGAATAAGGATTTATATAATGGGCCCATTTCACTCTGTTGTGCTCATAACGGACAAGTAGAGTTCCGTTTTTGCATAGCTGATATTTTCGGAATGGTGAATCAGCAGGAATTATCTTTTTGGGGATTTTACTGTTTGAGGCCAATTGCCCCTCTCCGAAAAAAAACTCCACATCTTCTTCTACAGAGCCAACCGCAGGTGTGCATTTTTTTTCAAGTTCTTCAATTTGGGTTTGGAGCTGGTTTAATTGTTCATTCAGGTTTTCCAGCGCGAAGCTAGCCATGGATACAAAAAATAGAACGATTGTTGATAGAAATGCTTTTTTCATTCTCCCCTCCGAACATATCCTTATGTTTATATAAATTAAGCCCGGCAACTTCAAATTCAAGGTGATTGTTTCAGCTCAAGTAATGCTGCCGCAACATTATCCTTCAGTTATTCCTCCAATATTGCCTCAAATCTTTTTTTCACGAGGATAGCTTCTTCTTTTTTCCATTTTGTAGAGAAATTATCTTGTCTGAGAGATTCAACCGCCTGGGCATAACAGCGTTTCGCCATTTTCCGGAAGTGCGCTCCAAAACTTCTCAAATATACACAGTAAATAATATTTGATATTGAACACAAAATAAGGATTACGAAAAGGGCCGCTATAATTTTCGTCTTATATCTTACAACAAGCCTTATTTGAAAAACTGTGAGCCCAAAGAACATACAGGAAATAAAGAGGATTAGGTCAATAGCGGTGAATCCGAAGAAGAAGCTTTTTTTACCGCCAGCCCCACAGAGTCCAATGCTCTCAGAATAAAAAAACATCGACAAAACGTGAACAAATGTATGAAATGTCCAGAAGAGTATGATGTAAAGCGTCAGTTCAGACTGGGCATAATATTTAGCGTTCTTGTTTTCATTCGTTTTCTGGTTTTCTGCGAATTGTCCAAAACACATAGACCAACACGCCTCCGAGCAAAGAGTTTAAAAGGAAGGATATGCCAAAAAACATGCCAAGAATCCACAATGGGCCGCCGGGAAGGAAAAGGAACATATATAGAAACTGACCAAGATAAATGCCGAGCGTGGAAAACCAAAAACGTGGAGGATTTGGAAACGCGGCAAGAACACCCGCAACAAAAAGGCAAAGGCAATAAGTCATTATGGGGCCATCCCATGGTTCAATTTCACCCGAAAGAAACGGAGATGCCCACCAGATGGTTGCGCCTAATAAAATCCCCCAGATAAAAGAAGAGAATATTTCAAACCCCTTTTTCATAGAAGTCTCCCTATTTTAAACTGCAAATAACTAATAAAACTACCCTGTGCCGTCTTTAATGTCAAGGCGGAGAAGCATGTCAATTTATGCTCTGGCAAACTTGAGGCCCTCTGCCAGAGAAGAGGCTCCAACGCCCAACTGTTCGAGATTCTCCCCCCTCGAGGAACTCTCTTCATTTTTTGTAGTGCTCCTGTTATCGTCTTTCACAAAAAAAATGAGCCCCGATATGAATATTCGGGGCTCTGTTAAAATGTTTTTTACCGAATAAAACGTTAGTCCATCTGGCGCGCTTTATCGAAAATAGGTGCCACTATAGGCATCTCCTTTATTATTAGGTGCTTGTGTTTAAATTATTGCACTTTTTGGGCGTCCTGGTTTGCGTGGCGCAAGGCGTCCCTTTGCCTACCGTAAGGAACTTAATTTCTTTTACGGAACCTTCCAAAGATAGCAGGTCATCATCTCCAGTTACAATGAATAAGGATCGATTGTTTTTTTCCAAATGTCTATTTTCTCTCAAAGTTGACTTTTTGTGGCTTTCTTCAGCCAAGTATTTTGCAATATGCTTCTTTTTTACTGGAAAAATCTCCAAGTTGAGGCAAATTATAGCTTGATTGCTTATTCGCAATGGAAAGAACAAGTTTAATATTTAAGGAGTTTATACTGATGTCGGAGAAGACTAAGAAATTTAAGACAGAGGTTCAGCGTTTGCTGGACCTTATGATACATTCGCTTTATTCAAATAAAGACATTTTCCTGAGAGAACTGATTGCCAACTCTGCGGATGCCGTGGACAAGGCGCGCTTTGAATCCATTCAGAATCCTGAAATGGCGGTCGACTGGGAAATAAGGATTGAAGCCGACAAGGAACGCAATACAATAAAAATCAGCGACAACGGCATAGGCATGACCGAGGCGGAAGTTGTTGACAATATCGGCACAATCGCCAAATCAGGCACTAAGGCTTTTCTGGACGCTCTTGAGAAAAAAGACGTAAAAGACTCGCCGGAGCTTGTCGGTCAGTTCGGAGTTGGGTTTTATTCCGCTTTTATGGTTTCCGACAAGGTCGAGTTGGTCACAAAAAAGGCTGGAAGCGACGAGAAGGCTGTGCGTTGGGAATCTGACGGAAAGTCAAGCTATACCATTGATGAGGCGACCAAAGAAGGGCAGGGCACTACTATTCTGATTCATCTCAAGGAAGACATGAAGTCTTATCTTGAAGACTGGAAAATCAAGCAGATAGTAAAGAAGTATTCCGATTTTATTGAGTATCCCATAAAGATGTCCGTCACTAAAAAAGAGGACGGAGCCGATGTCACTGAAGATGAGATACTGAACTCTCAGAAAGCAATATGGCTGCGCAACCCGTCCGACATCACCGAGGAGGAATACAAGCAGTTTTATTCTTATCTTGCGCATTTTGATTCCGAGCCTCTTAAGCATATTCATTATTCAGCCGAAGGCACATCCGAATTCCGGGCCCTTGTTTATCTGCCGACTAAAGCTCCTTTTGACATGGCTATGCCTGATGAGCGCAAGAAAGGCTTGCATCTTTACGTAAGGCGGGTGTTTATTTCGGATTCATGCCCCGGGCTTCTTCCTGATTATCTGCGCTTTGTTCAAGGCGTGGTTGATTCCAGCGACTTGCCTCTGAACATATCCCGTGAATTATTGCAGGATAATCCTTTAATAAAGAAAATCAACAAAAATTTAGTTGCCAAGATTCTGAGCGAGCTTAAGAAGCTTCAGAGCAAATCTCGCGACGAGTATGTTTCATTTTTCAAGGAGTTTGGCCGCGTTTTTAAAGAGGGCGCCCATTCTGATTTTGCGAACAAGGAAAAGCTTCAAAATCTTGTCTTGTTTGAAAGCATGAACCATGAGGCCGGAGAGCTGATTTCTCTCAAAGAATATTGCGCCGCAATGCCTGAAGGGCAGAAAGAGATTTATTATATCATTGGCGAAAGCAGAAATGTGCTTGAAAATTCTCCTCATCTTGAATTGTTGAAGAGCAAAGGCTTCGATGTCCTTTTTATGACCGACCCCATTGATGAGTGGGTTACTCAATCCATAATGGAGTACGATGGCAAGAAGATGAGAGCGGCCGGCAAAGGCGAGATCGAACTTGATGAAGAAAGCAAAGAAGAAGCCGAAAAGAAAACTAAAAAGGCGGACAAGGAGCACAAAAAACTGGTTGAGGCCATGAAAAAAGCTCTGGAGAGCAAGGTTAAGGATGTGCGCTTCTCCAAGCGTCTTACCGACAGCGCATGTTGTCTTGTTAGCGACGAATTTGATCCAAGCGCCCATATGGAGCGCCTTTTCAAAGCAATGAATCAGACAATGCCCGCGACCAAGCGCATTCTGGAGCTTAATCCTGACCATCCCTTGATTGCCGGACTGCAACAGGTGTTTGACAAATCTTCTGAGAATCCTAGAATATCGGAATATGCGGAGTTGTTATACGATCAGGCTTTGCTTACTGAAGGCAGCCCTATTCCCGATCCGCTTAGCTTTTCCAAGCGAATAGCTTCGCTTATGGTTGCGGAGATCAAGCAGGAAGTTGAATAAAGCGTAAATTCAGCAAATTGCTTGTTGACAAAATATCTTAGGCAGTTTACTATATTATATAGTTTACAAATTCTATAAGGATTGCAGGTTTTAGGGTAATCCGAAATCAGGAGGTTGCGCTTATGTGGGATTATACAGAAAAAGTGATGGACCATTTTCTCCATCCGAGAAATGTTGGCGAAATAGAAAAAGCCGACGCGGTGGGTGAAGTTGGAAATATTTCTTGCGGCGATGCTCTAACGCTTTATTTGAAGGTGGATGAGAATGAGAAGATCATTGACGCCAAGTTTAAGACTTTTGGCTGCGCGAGCGCTATTGCGTCATCTTCCGCGCTTACTGAAATAGTAATGGGCAAGACTTTGGATGAAGCGTCAAAAATAACCAACAAGGATATCGTTAAAGTTCTTGGGGATCTTCCCGAGGAAAAATTGCATTGTTCTGTGATGGGAATGGAGGCTCTTGAAGCGGCCATTGCTGATTATCGCGGAGAAGCGATTCCGGGTCAGGATCATGAAGGCGACCATGAAGGCAGAATAGTTTGCAAATGTTTTGGAGTGACAGACACCAAGATCAAGCGAGTTGCCAAAGAAAATGATATTCATACAGTTGAAGGCGTGACTAATTATTGCAAGGCTGGCGGCGCATGCGGCACTTGTTTGGATCAAATACAGGAAATTCTTGACGGGCTCTGGAGAAGGAGCGCCTCGGATTCTCAGCAGGAAGCAAAGCCTGAATCTGACTTTGACAGTCTTCCCATAATCAAGAAAGCTATTAAAGTTCAGGAAGTCATAGATAAAGAAATAAGGCCGATTCTTGAAAAAGACGGCGGCAGCATTGAGCTAGTGGATATCAGGGGCAGCATCGTTCAGGTGCGCTTGAAAGGGCGTTGCTCGACATGTCCCACAGCGCATGTAACTTTGAAGCATACAGTGGAAGACAAAATCCGGGAGTTTGTGTCTCCTTCTTTAAAAGTGGAAAGCGTTTAGGCATGTCGGATAATATAAAAAAAACAGTGTACGTCGACAACAATGCAACTACTGCTGTCGCTCCTGAAGTTTTTGAGGCCATGCGTCCATTTCTGACGGAGATGTACGGCAATCCTTCAAGCATTTATTCTTTTGGCGGGCAAGTGGCAAAGCATATAGAAGAAGCCAGGGCGCGCCTTGCCTCTCTGTTGGGAGTTAACGAGCGCGAGGTTATTTTTACAAGTTGCGCGACGGAAAGCGACAATGCCGCGATTTTTAGCTCTTTGCATGCTTGTCCAAAGAAAGACAAAATAGTTCTTTCTAAGGTTGAGCATCCTGCTGTCCTGAATGTTGGCAAAGAGCTTGAGAGAAGGGGATATCGTGTTAGCTATGTTCCGGTGGATTCTCATGGACGGCTCGACATGGACAGTCTGGCGGAAAGCGTTGACGACAGCACTGCTGTGGTTTCGGTGATGTGGGCAAACAACGAGACAGGCAATATTTACCCGGTTGAAAAGATTGCCGAAGTGGCGCATCGTCACGGGGCTTTGTTTCATTCCGACGCCGTTCAGGCGGTTGGGAAAATTCCTTTGAATCTTTCGGAAATGCCCATAGACATGCTTAGTTTGTCCGGGCATAAACTGCATGCGCCCAAAGGTGTTGGGGCTTTGTTTGTTAAGCGCGGAGTTCGTTTCCGTCCTTTCTTCATAGGGGGGCATCAGGAGCGCGGACGTCGCGGGGGCACTGAAAACGTGGCTGGCATTGTGGCTCTTGGCAAAGCCGCCGAGCTTGCCGAAAAAGAGATGGCTGACGACAATTCGAGGATCAAGGCGCTGCGCGACCGTTTGGAGAAAGGCATTCTTGAGCGGATTCCGGTTGTCAGGATCAATGGAGATGTGGAGCATCGCTTGCCAAACACCTCTAATATCAGTTTTGAGTTGATCGAAGGCGAGTCTATTTTGCTTTTGCTTGATCAATTGGGGATTTGCGCCTCCAGCGGCAGCGCTTGCACCACCGGAAGCCTGGAGCCTTCGCACGTATTAAGAGCCATGGGCTTGCCGCTTACGGCGGCTCACGGCGCTGTAAGATTCAGCTTCTCGCGCTTTAACACTCAGGAAGAAGTCGACTATATCCTTGAGTATTTGCCTGGAATAGTGCAGCGTTTGCGCAGTTACTCCCCTTTTTGGAAAGAGTAGCCTGACGGACCGCAAATAAATTTTATCTGCTACTTTACTGGATTTTTTCCATAATATGGCTATATTACTCTTTTAAGTTTGTTTATAATAGAAGATAAATAATATATAATGAAGAATAGCAAAAGAGCTAAGAAAGGGAGTAACACCAATGGCTGAAGTTGTAATAAAGGATGTGTGCAAAATCTATGATGGCGGAGTCAAAGCGGTTGACAATTGCAGTTTGCATATACAAGACCGTGAATTTATGGTTTTAGTAGGCCCTTCGGGTTGCGGCAAATCAACGACTTTAAGAATGGTTGCCGGACTTGAGGAAATTACCAGCGGAACTGTGAGTATTGGCGAGCGCATTATTAATGACGTGCCTCCCAAGGACAGAGACATTGCCATGGTTTTCCAGAATTATGCTCTTTATCCGCACATGAGCGTTTACGACAATATGGCTTTTGGTCTTAAATTGCGCAAATTTAAAAAAGCCGACATTGCCAAGCGCGTCGGCGACGCTGCTGAGATCCTGGGCATCAAAGATTACTTGCATCGTCGTCCAAAGGCTCTTTCCGGCGGTCAGCGCCAGCGCGTTGCCGTTGGCCGCGCGATTGTCCGCAAGCCTGAAGCTTTTCTCTTTGACGAACCTCTTTCAAACCTTGACGCTAAAATGCGCGTTCAGATGCGCACAGAAATAAGCAAATTGCATACTCGTCTTGAAACGACTATGCTTTATGTTACTCATGACCAGGTGGAAGCCATGACTATGGGCGACCGCATCTGTGTGATGAAGGACGGCCTTATTCAGCAGGTTGCGGATCCGCTGTCTCTTTACGATTCACCCGTAAATGTGTTTGTTGCTGGTTTTATCGGGACTCCTCCGATGAACTTCTTCTACGGAGACTTGCAGAAGAAAGATGGCAAGCTTGTTTTCTGTGAAGAAACTTTTGAGGTTCCTATGCTTGAGGAGTGGAAAGAAAAACTCGAGCCTTACATAGGCAAGAAGATCGTTTTCGGCTCGCGTCCGGAAGACCTTGGCTCTGACCAGGCTGAAAACGCTGGAAATATGCCTAAAATTAAGGCTAAGATTGAAGTCACAGAGCCTATGGGAAGCGAGACTTATTTGTATCTTAACACTGGAAGCCAGTCTTTTATTTCACGCGTTGAAGCTCATCGCGCCGCTCAAGTGAATGAAAACATCGAGCTTAGCGTTTTCTTGCCGAAGGCGCATATATTTGATGGCGAGACTGAAAAGGTTATTGTATAACCTCGACTATGATTGTTTTTTCCGGTTCTTGCGCCGGAGTGTTCTTTTAAATAATTTCAAGACGTGTGTTCTTGAATTTGTATGAATCTTCAGGGCAAGGTGATCCTATGCTATTTGGCAAAGGAAATTCCTGACCGGCGGTAAAAGTCCGCGAGTCCTCATAAATATGAGGACTGATATGGTGAAACTCCATAACCGACAGTATAGTCTGGATGAAAGAAGATTGAGCCGTTTTTTGCGGCTATGTTTTTTTTTGCGGCCCCGGAGATTATCCGGGGCTTTTTTTTTGTAAAAATATGGAGAGATGACATGGCTGTGAATTTTGATCCGATTGAAGATGTTATTGACGCTGTAAAACGCGGCGAACAGGTGGTGATCACTGATGATGAAAACAGGGAAAACGAAGGCGATCTGATAGTTGCCGCGTCAAAGGCCACCCCTGAGACTGTTAACTTCATGGCGACGCACGGACGGGGACTGATTTGTGTCCCAATAACGGAGAAGCGGGGCAAAAAATTGAATTTGGGCGATATGGCTTCGCTTGACGACCCTTTTAAGACTGCTTTTACTGAAAGCATTGACGCCAAAGAAGGCGTAAGCACTGGCATTTCAGCGTTTGATCGCTCGAAGACTATATCAGCCATAATTGATCCTGATTCGACAAGAAGCGACTTTGTTTCTCCGGGCCATTTGTTTCCGCTGATAGCAAGGCCGGGCGGCGTCCTGCAAAGAGCCGGGCATACCGAGGCCGCAGTTGATTTGGCTCGCTTGGGCGGGCTTTATCCGGCTGGCGTGATTTGCGAAATAATGAACGACGATGGCACAATGGCGCGTGTGCCGGAGCTGGACGAATTCCGGAAAAAACACGGTCTGAAATGGGGATGCATTGCTGACCTTATCGCTTACAGAAGAAAAAATGAACGACTTGTCAAGCTCGAACAATCCACCCGCCTGCCAACCAGGCATGGAGAATTCAAGCTATGCCTTTACAAAACTATGATTGACGACAAAGAGCACCTTGCTCTTGTTTGCGGCGAAGTGGAGGGAAAGGAAAATGTTCTGGTAAGAGTTCATAGCGAATGCCTTACGGGCGACGTGTTTTCTTCCGCGCGCTGCGATTGCGGCGATCAGCTGGAAAAAGCCATGAGCATGGTTCAGGCGGAAGGATGCGGCGTTATTGTTTATATGCGTCAGGAGGGCAGGGGGATCGGCCTTGGAAATAAAATTCACGCATACCGGCTTCAGGACGAGGGCCTTGACACAGTGGAGGCAAATGAGCGCCTTGGATTTTCAGCCGATCTCAGAGAGTACGGCATCGGCGCGCAGATACTTCTGGACCTCGGAGTCAAAAGCATAAGACTGTTGACTAATAATCCCAAAAAAGTAGTTGGCATAGACGGTTATGGATTGAAAATAAACGAAAGAACGCCTATTGTCATTCCACCCGTGGAGCATAACAAGAAATATTTGTCCACGAAGAAAGAAAAATTAGGGCATATACTTTAATTTAAAGAAAAGCTTTTCGGGTAAAATTTTTTTAAAATTATGGAGATATTATAATGAATAAAACAGTTAAAAACGTATATGAAGGCCATATGGATGCCAAAGGATTGCGTTTTGCCATAGCGTGCGGAAGATTCAACGCATTCTTTGTCGGAAAGTTGCTTGAAGGAGCTGTCGACGTTGTTGTTCGCCATGGCGGAAAAAGCGATGACATTGATGTTGTTTGGGTTCCCGGCGCCTATGAGCTGCCGTTTGTGATAAAAAAATTGGCGGACTCTGGCAAATATGACGCGGTAATGGCTTTGGGTGTTGTTATTCAAGGCGCTACTCCGCATGCGGGATATATCAACAGCGAAGTGTCAAAATGCATAGCGCAGATAGGTCTTGATACAGGCGTGCCTACGCTTTACGGTCTTGTGACGGCCGACAATATTGAGCAGGCGATTGAGCGTAGCGGCACAAAAGCAGGCAATAAAGGCGGGGACGCTGCTATGGCGGCTATCGAAATGGCTAATTTGAACAGGGTCCTTCCCGGAAAATAAGTTGAACGCAATATGATCCCTATTCAGAAAGACAGTAATAGACAAAAAGCGCCCATGCACTATAAGCGTTTGGGTATAGAGTTTGCAATGCAGTTTCTTTTTCAGAACGACATGAGCAAACTGACGTTGCCTCAGGCTCTTGAAGCCTTTTGGGAGCAGGCTGAAGCTTCCGGAGCTTTTGCCGACCCAAAAAGTTTTAGGAGAGGCAAAAGGTATGCAGTGAAAATTATTGAAGGAGCGGTTGCCAATCTTGAGCAAATTGACCGCGTCATTGTCGAATTCTCCGACAAGTGGGATATTAAAAGAATGGCGTGCGTTGACAGAAACATACTGAGGGTTGCTGTGTACGAGATGCAGTTTTGTCCCGACATACCGCCTGTGGTCAGCATTGACGAGGCAGTTGGAATAGCGGAAGAGTTTAGCTCTGAAAAGGCAGGAACCTTTATTAACGGGATTCTTAACGGCATAAAGGACAGCTTGGATCGACCGCCGAGGGAGGCTGTTGAAAAAATATGAAATCTTTGTTTTCAATATTTAAAAAAGGCCTTCAGAAGACTTCCGTTTCTTTGACAAGGTCCATTGAAAGCATCTTTAAAAGCGCTGACAAGTGGACTGACGAGACATACGAGGAGCTCGAAGCCGCTTTGATTGCCGCAGATTTCGGGGTGGAGGTAAGCATGCGTATTGTGGACGATGTCCGCAACCGCTATTCGCACGGCGAAATCTGCACTGGCGAAGACATTCTTGTCAACGCTCATAACGACATTTGCTTCATACTGGAAAAAAATCTGCGGCCCATAAATTTTCAAAATGACAAGTTGACCGTGATTATGATGGTCGGCGTTAATGGAAGCGGCAAAACAACCACATCCGGGAAGCTTGCTTCCATGTGGACTCAGGACGGCAAAAAAGTGGTTCTGGCTGCATGCGACACTTTCAGGGCGGCGGCTGTCGAGCAGCTTCAGCTTTGGGGCAAAAAAACCGGATGCCATGTGACTTCCGCGAAACAGGGTGCCGACCCTTCTTCTGTCGCTTATGACGCGGTCGAGTCAGCTCTGGCGCGAGGCGCGGATATCTTGTTGCTTGACACTGCCGGACGTCAGCACAACAAAAAAGGCCTGATGGATGAGTTGTCAAAAATGCGCAGAACTGTCGACAAGGTATATCCGGGCGCTCCTCACGAGGTCTGGCTTACCATTGATTCCAGCATTGGAACAAATGCTTTTCTTCAGGCGAGGGAGTTCTCCAAGGCTTCCGGCGTCTCGGGGCTTATTTTGACCAAGTTGGACGGCACTGGAAAAGGCGGCATTGCTGTTGCAATCCAAGAGAAATTTGATTTGCCGGTCTTTTTTGTGGGACTGGGAGAACAACCGGAAGATCTTCAGCCTTTCAATCCTGTGTTTTACGCGCATGCTCTTTTTGGCGAAGGCGTGGTTGCCGACAGGATGAAGAAGGAAGCCGACGCAAAGTAAATTATTCCGGCTTTGTGTTTTATAATGTTATTACGTATTTGAATAATATAACAGACAATGTTAATTTCTTTATTAATGCTTACAACTACGAGGGGATATATGAAAAAGACAGCTTTTTTGTTTGTTTGTGTTTTTGCCTTTCTTGCGGGAGCAATTGCCTTTGCTCAAGATGAAAAATCATCGAATATCGCTGAGCTTGACGGCATGCTTGACAAAGAAGGAAAGATTTTTGAAACAAAAGCCGACGATTTTATAACCAAAGACAGGCGCATATTTTTCAAGTGGAATTCGGCGCAAAAAGAGAATGCCCGGGCTCCGGCTTATAAAAACACGCCTGATATGAAATTATTTGGCTTCAGAGTTTGGGAGTGTCTTGTTCGTTTCAAAGATGGACAGCTCTCCAAGTTTTGCTATTACCTGTATAATCGCGGCGACGCAGGCTCCATAACCAATGAGCGCTTTAAAATCATGCTGAAGGAGATTAAAGCTAAAGTCGGCGAATGGACAGGCGCGGAAGGCGGGCAGATCCGCAAGAAAAAAGTAAACAGAAATATTGCATATAGTCAGAGCTGGACAAATGATGAATTTGTCTTTGCACTCAAGTGGAGCTCTTCAGGAAAAAGGAGCGCGTCTCGTCCCGAGTATATAAAACTTGTTGTGTCTAAGTTTGACGCCGATGTTAAAAAGGGCAAGTCGGGAAGGGTCAAAGTCGCTCAAAAAGAAGATCTCAAAGCAAATATCATAAAAAATGAACAAGGCGATGTCTATATTAAAGATATTCCCATGGTGGATCAGGGCGCCAAAGGCTACTGTGCTGTGGCTACCACCGAAAGAATCTTGAGATATTATGGCTTGGATGTCGATCAACATCAGATTGCGCAGTTAGCCGACTCTTCCGCCTCCGGCGGCACTAGCAGGCTCGAAATGCTTAAAGCCTTAAAGAAAGCTGGCACCAAATTCAGGATAAAGATTAAAGAATTGCAGGATGATAACAGTTTTGACTCTTGGGGCAATTTTAAGAAGTTTATTAAGAAATATAATAAATTTGCAAAAAAAGCAGATGTGACTCAATTTAATCCTAAACAGGCTGTGAGCGGAAATAAGTATTCCCCTAATGTTTTTGTGCAGTCAGTTGATTATGAATTTTATAAGAAAACCAAGCTGACCGACAAAGGCGGATTCAAGCGTTTTAAGAAAAATATACATAAATTTATAGGTATGGGGGTTCCCCTTGCATGGAGTCTTATGACTGGAGTATATAAAGATCCCAGCATTCCACAGCAATCAATAAGCGGGCATATGCGCCTTATCATAGGTTACAATGATAAAGAGGGCGAAATTATATTTTCGGATTCATGGGGGGCCAAGCATGCCTTCAAAAAAATGAAATATGAAGATGCCTGGACAATCACCACTGGAACTTTGTATTTTCTTCCAAGAAAAAATCGCCGCTGATATATGTTGACATCTTATAATTCTGACGCCTCCATGATGCGCGCGGCATTGGGTTTGGCAAAGCGCGCGTGGGGCAAAACTAATCCCAATCCCATGGTCGGCTCCGTTATCGTAAAGGATGGCAAGATTGTCGGCAGGGGATATCACCGCAAAGCCGGAGAAGCTCACGCTGAAATAAACGCGCTGTGCGATGCCGGAGAGAATGCAAAAGACTCCGCTTTGTATGTCACGCTGGAGCCATGCTCCACTACTGGCAGGACTCCGCCATGCACAGAGGCCATTATAGCCGCAGGAGTGAAGAAGGTGGTCATAGGCTCTCTTGATCCGAACCCTAAGCATGCAGGGGCAGCCGTGAATCTGCTTGAGCGCGCCGGGATAGAGGTTGTTTCCGGAGTCGAGGCGGAAAAATGCGACAGGCTTAACGAGGCCTTTTTCAAATGGATAGTGACAGGCAGGCCTTTTGTCCTTTTAAAAATGGCGATGACTCTTGACGGAAAAATTGCAACATCGGAGGGTCTTTCCAAGTGGATAACCGGGCCTTTCGCAAGAAGGCGGGTGCAGAAGTTGAGGCAATGGTCAGACGCTATAGTGGTCGGCGGGGGGACGGCCAGGCATGACCGTCCGTCTTTGAACGTCAGGGAGCCGTCAGGATGGCCGTGTCAGCCGCGCAGAATTATAATCTCCTCAACGCTTTCGAGCAAGGACGCGCTTGAGCTTACGCCTGAGGGCAGGGAGCCTGAGGTCTTTTCGTTGCCGGACAAGGCGAGTTGGGATGCAATGTTTGTTCGTTTGGGCGCGGAAGATGTTGTGGCTGTCCTTTTGGAGGGCGGCGGCGAGCTTGCAGCTTCGGCTTTGAACGCGGGAGTTGTGGACAAGGCTGAATTCCATATTGCCCCAAAAATTCTTGGCGGGAGAAACAGCCGCGCAGTGGTTGGCGGGCCCAATCCCATGTCTCTTGCCGAGGCGCATGGCTTTTCGGATTTGTCAGTGCGGCGTCTTGGCGATGACATTGCCGTCAGTGGATATATAAAGTAGTTGCTTTATCCCTGCCTTTGAGTTAAATTATCCAGATAAATAAAGGAATATTATGTTTACTGGCTTGATTGAGACTACCGCAAAGATTATTGAAAGAAAAATATCGTCTGGAGCTGGAAGGTTCTGCCTTATGCCAGCAAAGCCATTTGAGAATTTGAAATACGGCGAAAGCATAGCCGTCAACGGCGCCTGTCTTACGCTGGAAAAGGCCGAAGGCAACGGCTCTTTAACATTTCACGTTCTTGAGGAGACTTTTAAAAGAACCAATCTTGGCTCTGTGCCGCTCGGCGCGGAAGTCAATCTTGAAAGAGCCATGGCTATGGGCGACCGCTTTGGCGGACATATTGTTACCGGGCATATTGACGCGACTGCGCCTGTCAGGCATTTTATGAAAAAAGGAGCAGACTATGAATTGCAAGTTGTCGCTCCGGTTGCGTTGTTGCCCTTTCTCGTGGAGAAAGGAAGCATCGCCATTGATGGCGTCTCGCTCACTTTGGCCGAGGTAGCCCACGATAGTTTTACTGTTCATATCATTCCGGTAACTCTCCAGGATACCGGGTTGAAAAGCCGCAAAGAAGGGGATCTTGTAAATCTGGAGGCGGATTTGATAGGCAAATATGTGCGTCGGCAGTTTGAATGTGGAAACTATGGGAGCAGTGTTGACATGAATGTTCTCAGAAAGGCTGGCTGGTGAAGGTTGAATACGGCATAAGTATTGCCTCGTGCGACTCTTGCGGCGAGCTTTTGAGCTCCGGCGCTTTGAATGAACTATTTGATTGCGTTGAAGCGCCCGGGCAAATGTTATATGCAAAGCGGCATTTTGACGCTTTGGCGCGCGGAAATTGGACGAGCAGGCGGATGATTGATATAATGCCGCCTTCATTGACGCGCGGAATCATCGAGCAAAGCCGGGGCATTATTGAGGATTTCAAGTTGCAAGTTGCCATTCTTCTGGACAAAGCGTGCGAATTGCGCGTTGATTCGTTTGTTATTGATTTTTCTCTGGAATCCGCTTTGGCAAATGATGACTTTCGCAAATCCGCAATTCTTCTTTTTAAAGCTATGGCTCCCATGTTCAGCCGCAAAAAAATTCAATTGTTTATTCCTGTCAGAATTCCGCTTGCGAACCAGAGACTTTCTGAGTTTTATCACTCTTTCCTGAAAGAAACCATGTGCCCGTGCTTCAAATTTGCCATTAATGTTTATCCTCATGAGCTGACCAAAGGCTTTTCGCCTAAGGAACTCCTCCGCTGGTTTCGTTTTGACATCGGAGCACTGAGGCTTGTTTACGAACCGGAAATGGGCAATCGTCTTGTTGAAAAACTTGTTTTGCCATGGGATGAATATCTCAAAGAAAACGCGGCAATTTCCGAGATTTTTTTCTGTCCCAGAATTTCCAGCCGCGAACGTTTTCTGGAAGAAGCTGACAATTTGCGCGGAATGTTAGTGAAAATGCGCGAATCCTGAATATATTATCTTTGAACAAAAGGGAGATTTTTTAGTTATGTTGAAACTTGGCGTAAATGTTGATCACGTTGCCACAGTCCGCGAAGCCAGGAAAGCGCTTTTGCCTGACCCGCTGGAAGCTGCTTTGATTTGTGAAAGAGCCGGAGCATTTGGAATAACTGCCCATCTCAGGGAAGACCGCAGGCACATGAATGATGCTGATATGGAAAAACTTGTTGCCAATGTAAAAGCATTGAACATGGAAATGGCCGTCACTGAGGAGATGATTGGAATAGCTTCCAAGCTGAAGCCCCACAGTTGTTGCCTGGTGCCCGAAAAAAGACAGGAGCTGACCACTGAGGGCGGATTGGACACCGTTGGAAATCTCAACTCGATTTCCGGCGCGGTCAAAAGACTTCAGGCCGCTGGAATAATTGTCAGCCTTTTTATAGACCCGGAAGAGAAGCAGATACGGGCTGCTCATGAAGTGGGAGCGGAATATATTGAACTGCATACCGGAGCTTTCGCGAATGCTTCAGGCGAGGAGCAGGAGCGCGAACTGGAAAGACTCATAAAAGGCGCAGAGCTTGCCCATAGCCTCGGGCTGAATGTGAATGCCGGGCATGGAATAGATTATGAGAATATTTCCGGCATTCTTCAGATTCCGCATTTGAAAGAGTTAAACATCGGACATAGCATAATTGCGCGCGCGGTGATTGTTGGAATCAACACCGCTGTTTGCGAAATGTGTGACCTGATGTCAGAGTATCCGTCCTGATTAATATTGTTATAGGAGTTTTATATGGCCCACAGTATTTTGCATGAAGTATTGGCGCTCGGAGTCAATTCCAACGCCTCGGATTGGCATATTAAGGAAAACAGCCCGGTGACTCTGAGAATCGCAGGCAAGCTTGTTGACACTGACTTGACTCCGGATGGCGAGTTGATGGATAAAATCATTCAGGAAATGACCAATGGCGACGAGCGCCTCATGGGGCGTTACACTGAAAATGGCGATCTTGACTTGTCGTTTGTGGAGGACGAGGTCGGACGCTTCAGGGTCAACCTCCATAAGCAGCGCGGCGAAAAAGGCATTACTATGCGCCATGTCAAAACCAACATTATGAACTTTGAACAGCTTGGCGTTCCTCCGATAATCCAAACATTGGCTGAATCGGAGCGCGGAATTATTATTATAAGCGGAACCACCGGCTCTGGGAAATCCACGACCATGGCGGCTATGCTTCAGTATATTAACATGACCATGCGCAAGCATATCATTACAGTTGAAGACCCGATTGAATATGAGTTCTTCGATCAGAAATCTTTTTTCGAGCAACGCGAAGTGGGACTTGACACTGTCTCGTTTTACAGCGCGCTTATTCATGCTTTGCGGCAGGACCCCGATGTTATAATGGTTGGTGAAATGCGCGACAAGGAAAGCTTCGAAGCCGCTTTGCAGGCGGCTGACACAGGACATTTAGTGTTGACAACTCTTCACTCTTCAACAGCTTCTCAGGCGGTCAACCGTATTCTTGATTTTTACGACCATGCGGAACAGGAGCCCATAAGGGACGCGCTTGCTGTCAATCTGCGCGCCATAATCGCCCAAAGGCTTATGCCTAGAGCTTTTGGCGGAGGCGTGGCGCCCACCAACGAGATAATGATCAATACGGCAATCATTCGCAAGCTCCTGCAGGAGAACAGGCTTGATAAGCTCGCTGGCGCCATAGAAGGTTCCCGCCATGAAGGGATGCAGTCATTCAATCAGTCCCTGTACGAGTTGATCAACAACGGCGACATTACCGAGGAAGACGCAATGAAGGCCTCCTCTAATCCGGATGCTCTTAAGATGAACCTCAAAGGAATATTCCTTGGAGGCGACAACAAAATCCTTGGCTGAAATTATCAGTTTTCGTGGTTTGGCGGAAGCAGATTTATTTTTTCAAGGAGCTTGACAAAACTTTTGCCCAGCGGAGCCTTGATTGAGATTATTTTATCAGTGAACGGATGCTTGAACTCCAATTTGACGGCGGCAAGCAAAAGACGATGACAACTGAACTCGTGTCGGAACATCTTGTTGTGTCGGCCATCGCCGTGCGCAGTGTCTCCCACTAAAGGATGGCGGATATGGGCAAAATGACGCCTTATCTGGTGATTGCGCCCTGTTTTAAGGTTTACTTTAACCAGAGAGTATCTGGAGGTTTGGTACGGTCCGACAGGGATTTGCAGCTCCGTTCTTGAAAGCGTTTCGTATTCTGTAATGGCTTCCTGGCTCTTGCCGCTTTCGCTTTTCAGTGGACTGTCAATAATATTTGCGTCTTCAGTGTGCCCTCTGGCTACAGCCCAATAGCTCTTTTTAATGTTGCGCTCCCTGAATAGCCTGAAAAACTCAGATGCGCGATCTGAGCCAAACGCAAACAGAACCACGCCGGAAGTAGCGCGGTCCAGACGATGCACTGGATACACTTTTTTGCCTGTTTGTTCACGAACGCGCTGCAACAGAAAATCATTGTCGCTTGTCATGCTGGTGCGGTGGACCAGCAGGCCCGATGGCTTGTTCACTGCCACGCAATATTCATCCTGATAGAGGATTTTTACTTCTTTTTTCAATAACTTGAAGCGCTCAGTTTTGAGGATGGCCGCAATTGAGGGGAGGTCTTTTATTTTTCCTTCGCCGACTTTTGCCACTGCGTCATCAAGGAGGATCTTTAAGATTTGCTTGTCAGTTATTTCGGCGTCCGATTCAACTAAAATCAAGCTTGCATTGAGCATTGAGTCATCAACGCTGGCGGATAAGATGGGAATAGTTTCAATCAGAGAAAAGCCCATTTCTTCAAGTTTTTCCGTTGCCTCCAATAAACGCGGGCCTGTTTGGCTTTCGCGCAAATAAACAAAGCCGCTAGTGTCGGCGGGGAGAACATAATTCAGACCTGTGGTTTTAGTCATTCTGTTTTTTTATCTCCTTGCTGAAAAACAGCATTATAACTGCGGGTGACGCCAGGAACAGGAAGTAGTATTTCCATACTCCGATATGCCAGAAAACGTTGTATGTCTGATATGGACGGATCCAGCTCCACATCCCGAGTTCAACTCCTGCTATTTCGCCAAATGACAATAAGAATGAAAGCGCAATGGCTATAACGACTGCTGTCAGCCGGGAATGTCTTTTTAGCTTGCCGTTCAAGTACAGGCTTGCCTCAAATATTGCGGCCGACACCAATGTGGCGAGGCATATTATGTATAGCGGCACATCGGTTCCCGGTATCCATAGCAGAAACGAAGGGGGGAAAACCGTGACCCTTGTCACAAAGAAGTTTATAAATTCTCCAGTGGCCGCGCTTATGCAAGCCAGCCCCATTGTCAGCATTGTGCAATTGCGTTTTTTCCTGATCAGGAAAAAGAGAAGCGTTGCAAAAAAGACAAATATGGCTATTTCAATAATACGCTGCAAAGGATCCTCCCTCGATCAATATAGTTATGACAGATATTTGTCTATGCTGTGGGAGATGATAACTCCGTAGTTGGCGGCTCCGAGCCAGCCAGACATGATGATGCCCACCGAGCCCGCATGGAAAAGTCCTCCAATTTGCTCGGGAAGCTTCATGCTTACTTCGAGTCCTTCGAACTTTGTCCCGAATGAAGCGCCGCCGCCATGAAGGGTGTAATGCTTGAATGTTCTGGGCGTGGCGGCCTCCAGATAGTCAATTTTATCGGCTACGCCGGGAATGTATTTGTCGAGGGCGGCTATAGTGTCGTTGATAAGCTTTTGTTTTTCGAGCTTGTATTGCTCATCGTCAAGATTTGCCCAGTCCTCGTAGCGCGCGTTCATTGAAGCCACTACTGTGTAGTCTGTGGAGCCTGGCCTTATGTCCGGATAGTAAACCGAGAAAGTTCTGCTTGTCACATCCTTTGACACAATTTGGACGGGGTCAAACGTAGGGCAGTCCGAGGTGAACAGCAAATCGCCTATAAAATCAAATTTTTCACCCGGCTTAAAGCCTATGTAGACCTGACTGCTGCTGTTGTTCAATCGTGTCTTTTTGACCTTTTTTAGAAAGTCCTCAGAAAAATGTTCGTCTCCCACCCATTCATGGATTGTGCTTAGGATATTTCCGTTGGAAAGGATTGCGCGGCATTGAATATCCCGTCCTTTGACGACGGCTCCTGTCACTTTGCCGTTTTCTATTTTTGCCTTTTCAAATTTTGCGCCTGTTATGATATCCACGCCATTTTTCGAGAGAATTTTTTCCATCATATCCAGCATTAGATCAGTCCCGCCGGAAAAAGTATACACGCCTTTGCTCATAAAGTTGGAAAAAACAATGCCGTATGTTATGGCCGGCTCGTCAAGGGTTGAGCCGTTTGCGTAGGTTATCGGCTCCATCAGCAGGCGCGTCACGTCGTTTCTGCCGGGGAAGTGCTTTTCAAAAAGCTCTTTGTTGGTCATTGTGTTTTCGTCATAGAAGTTCATTTCGGCGAGCTCTTTGTAGAAAGCTTCCACTTTCCCCCGTTCAAGTCCGAAATTGTCCACTAGCTTATTTGTGAAGTCTTCCTCTGTGAAAGAGGTGTCTAGCTTGAACTGAGGGTTGTCAAAGCGCACGCTCTTTACTTGAATTATGCGCTCCGCCATTTCCTTCGACCAATAACGCCTGAGCGTTTTTTTCATTCCGACAGGAAATCCATGCAAGGCCACATCAAATATATGTTGTTTCCTTTTGAAATAAGTGGCGAGTCCGCCCAATTGGAAATGTTGTTCGACCAGGAGGACTTTAAATCCATTTTTTGCCATGACATTTGCGGCAGTCAGCCCGCCAAGTCCGCCCCCGGCCACTATTAAGTCGTAACAGTCCGAAATTTCTGATATTTTTTTGCGCGACACTTTTGTCTCTTTCTGATTTTAATTTTATGAACATCGACTAGGAAACTGATTGCGCTCAATTTATGCTTCCGCGCTATTCTAGTTTCCGCACGTGTTAAAAAACACAGTTTTAGCGAAATGTCAATTATTTTTGGTTAATTTGCGCTTTTTTAGCTTGCAAGCGAAAATATGCGCAATCAAGTTTGTTTTTATGTTAAAATATCTTATATTTAAACTTAAGTATGTATTTAATAGAGGTTTATCTGGTATGGACAGGAAGAAGATATTCATTTACGACACGACATTGCGCGACGGCTCGCAAGCGGAAGGCGTCTCGTTTTCCAAGACTGACAAAGTGCGCATAGTTGAGAAGCTTGACTCTTTCGGCGTGACATATGTGGAAGGCGGCTGGCCTGGCTCAAATCCGCGCGACATGGCTTTTTTTGAAGCGGTAAAAGGGCGAAAATTTAAAAATATAAAGCTTGCCGCTTTTGGAAGCACGCGCCGCGCCAATTCCAAAGTGAGCGAAGACGCCAATATTATCAAGCTCCTCGAAGCCGAAACCCCCGTGGTCACCATTTTTGGGAAAACATGGCTGCTGCATGTGCATGAAGCTTTAAGAATAACTCCAGAACAGAATCTCGAATTGATCGCTGATTCCTGCGCATACTTGAAGGAGCACGGACGCGAAGTCATTTTTGACGCCGAACATTTTTTTGATGGCTACAAAGACAATCCGGGTTACGCCGTTGACGCGCTTCTTCACGCTGTTAAAAATGGGGCGACCACCGTGGCGCTGTGCGATACAAATGGCGGCTCGCTCTGCTCTGAAATAGCAACGATCTGTAACTCTGTAAAAAAAGCTTTGCCAGAAAATATATCCCTTGGAATTCATTGCCATGACGACGGCGGACTTGCGGTGGCGAACTCAATTATAGGCGTGGAGCATGGCGTGGTGCATGTTCAGGGAACCATCAACGGCATTGGCGAACGATGCGGGAATGCCAATTTGTGCTCAATAATCCCGTCTCTGGAGCTCAAGATGAACATGAGCTGCATACTGCCTGGAGAAATCAAAAATTTGAGGAAGGTCAGTCTGTTTATTGACGACCTTGTCAATATAAGGCATAACAGGCGTTCTCCATATGTTGGAGAAAGCGCATTTGCTCACAAAGGCGGCATACATGTGAACGCTGTGCAAAAGAATTCTGACACTTACGAGCATATCGCTCCAGAATCTGTGGGCAATCTCCGCAGGATTCTTGTTTCGGACCTTTCCGGACGGGACAATGTGAAGACCAAGCTGGACGACCAGAAGCTCGACTTGGAGGTGAGCGGTGATGACTTAAAAAGAATTCTGGCAGAGCTTAAGAACAAGGAACATAAAGGATATGAATATGAGGCTGCGGAAGCTTCGTTCAACCTCCTGGCCAAGAAAGTCCTGAAAGTGCATGATCCTTTTTTCGAGCTGAACGGGTTCCGGGTTATCGTGGAAAAACGCGGCCACAACGAGCCATGCATTTCCGAGGCAACCGTAAAAGTGACAGTGCAGGGCAAGCAGGAGCTCACTGCCGCTGAAGGCGATGGTCCGGTAAATGCCCTTGATCAGGCATTGAGAAAAGCTTTGGGTCGCTTCTATCCTGAAATTCTGGATGTCCGACTGAAAGATTACAAAGTGAGAATCCTGGATGGCGATGATGGAACAGCCGCCAAAACCAGAGTTCTTATAGAGTCTGGAGACAAAGACAAGGTTTGGGGCACCGTGGGTGTCAGCGAAAATATTATAGAGGCTTCTTGGGAGGCCTTGCTTGATTCTCTTGAATACATTTTGTATGATAAGCAAAGTTGAGACAATCATTAAAAACATAAAACATAAGAGAAAATAAACTATGAAAAGATTTATTATGTTGGTTTTTCTAATTGTGTTTGCGTGGGCTCTTTTTCCGGCTCCAGAGGCAAAGGCTATGGACCCAGTTACGCTCGCGCTTCTCACGCCTGCGGCGATATATGTGGCTAAAAAAGCCAGCCCGTATGTTATAAGAGGACTTATGAATGCCGGCAAAGGAATGCTTAAAGTGGGCTCAGATATGCTGGACTTTTTTAGGTTGCCGCTTGGTTTATTCCAGACAACTATTCTTGCCCCTTTTGGGCAATTTACTCCAGGATGCAAAAATCTTTTTGTAGGATCCATCGCGCCATTCAAGATGACTATGCATATGCTGCTGGTGCCTGTTATGTTGACAGGCATAAATATTAATGTAAACTGACTTGACAGGCTTGGTGTGTCTTTATGGCAGGCAAAAGAAAACCGTTTGGCCTTCTTAGGGGAATCTTGAGCGATTGGTATGGAGAGAGGAGGGGGAATCTTGAGATGACTTCTCACTTGCCTTCCACTGTGCATATATCAGAGCCGCTTGAGAATGTCATGGGCAAATTAATATCTCCTCAGGATATGAAATTAATTGAAATAAAAGACAAATGGGTGAATATTGCAGGCGCGCAAATTGCAAAGATCGCATCCCCTTTGGATATCAAAAGCAATATTTTGTACGTGGAAGTCGCCCATAGCGCATGGCTCAGAGAATTGAGGGGCGCTTCAAAAAAACTTTTGATCGAGAATATTAACAGATTTTGCGGAAATGATTTTTGCAAAGACATTCGTTTTGTGCCATCTGGCGGACGTTAAACAAATTTCAGGGGGAAATATATGGAAAATAATGAAGAAAACCCATTGCTTGAACTGCCACGCTCAAAGGTTAAAGTTTTTTTCACTGAATTGATGATTCGCGCGCTTGGCGGGGAAACTGTGGCAAGGCACAAACTTGATGAAATTCAGGACGCCTGTCTCGAAAGAAAAGTCGATTCTGTGTCGATTTTTATTATTATTATTTCTCTTTCGGGAGTCGTTTGCTCCAAAATTTTTATTCCTTCCCAATTATGGGGATGGCTGACTTGCGTCTTGTTTGGCCTCGTGGCATGTTTCTTCCTGATGATGATATATAAATGGCAACTGAAGCTTTCCCTGAAGCATGGGGAAGTGTCTTATGATGTAGTTGATTCATATGAGGAGGCAAAAGGCTTTGTTGTTTCCCTAAGAAGCCTTATCGATAGAATAAATAAAACTAATTAAAATAAAATGTTTGAAATGATGACAACAGAAGATATACCTGCTACTATTATCGGGCATGTTCCGGGCTTTGTCTGGATGCCAGTGAGAACAAAACCAAGAAGAGAAAAGAAAGTGGCCGAGTTTTGCGCGGCAAACAATATTTTATGCTACCTACCTTTGAGAAAAAGCGTGCGCCGTTACGAAAGAAGGACTGTTACTTTTAATATCCCTATGTTTCCGAGCTATATTTTTTGCAATCTTAATGAAGCCAAATTCCAGCGCCTTTTGCACTCCAACGCCATTCTTTTCAAAATAAAGCTTGATGAGAGAGATGAGGAAAAGCTCATTGAAGAGCTCAGAGCAGTGCGCGCTCTTGAAACAATTTCAGCGGAGACGGACGTAGCGGTGAAGCCGGAGCTCGTTAAGGGAACGAAAGTCCTTATTCAGACTGGCGTGATGAAAGGCCTGCAAGGCATCATTGAGCGTCGGAAAGGCAAAGCATTGATATCGGTGAATATTGAACTTCTTGGACAATCTGTGTCGGCTGAAGTAGATGTTGAGGATGTGGCTCTTGACGAGGATTGACCAATAGCTATTTTATTGGGCGGGTGTAAATAGAGCCTTGGGCTATCCCGGAATCGTTCTGTTTGCCGAAGTTCAGCAGCATGATGGCTGGAGGATTTTTTCTGATAAAAACATCGCCTTTTCCAGAAAGGCCGGAGGTGCTTTCATTTGTCACTGGACTCCAGCCGCTTGAGCTTAAGATGCCAACAAGCTCCGTGACTCCGTGAACAGGCTCATAAGGCACTGAAAAAATTCCGTAATAAGCCTCTCTATTTTGCAAATACATATAAGTTATTGGAGTCGCGCTTGCCGGGAGCGGCAACGCGCTTGGCCAGTCAAAGTTTTGCGGCATATTAGCCGGAATATCCATGGCAAACTGAATTGTCGGATACGCGCTTCCGCCTATCTGAATAATGTAAATGCGCCGAATAGTTTTACTGGAAAGCTTTACAGACACTAGAGCTGATGTCGGATTGGACTTAAAAACAGCCTTGGGGTAAAGCTTTCTCAATTTCGCCAGGCAGTCTGTCAGGTTCTCTCTTACAAGGCTGAGCCCCAGAGACAGCTTTACGCCATTTATCACCACCGGTTCATTCCAGAGCTTGTTAGGCGACAATGCCTCATCCAATGCATATGGCGACGCGGCGGAACCTCCCTTTCTAGAAAAAGGCCACAATGAAAACACATCAGCATGAAGGCTGGCAGCGGCAAGCGAGAAAGTCAGCAAAAGCAAAGCCAAAGTTGGCAAACGGGTTCCACGCATTTTTCATCTCCGTTAACGCTATATCAAATCTCTGTTTTTCAAACGCAAAGCCGCAATTGCCAGAAGAATGACAGTTATGGACAAAGAGTAAAGCAAGAGAGAAAATGGGACAATGCCGATTAGTTGTGAATTCTGAAAATAGTAAATGAAGTTTGGGAAAAAATAATAGAACACAAGCAAATAAGCTTCAATTCCACTGCTCATGCTTTTCGGCAACAAGGCAACAAAAATAGGAATTGCGCTTACGGCCAGCGAAAAAATAAGATAAACCACAACTATAATCATTGCGCTGACATCGCCAAGGAAAGATGAAATTGCAACAGTCAAAGCAGTAAGCGGCAACAAGGCAAGGAGAAGATAGAATTGCTTGAGCATAACGCCGATAGGATATAATTCTCCAGCTAAAATAAAATGGGTGATAAATATAGTCAACTCAGTTGCCGCAAAAAGTATAGCGCACAACAAAAAAACGCCCAAATATTTTCCAATAAGATATTCTGTTTTGCTGATAGGCTTTGATATCACCAGCATAATCATTCCGGTGTCTATGTCGCGAGGAATTTCCGTTGCGCCAGTGAACACGGCCATTATCAGGGCTATGCCAATGCCGAAAAAAGAACTGGTCATTAAAGGATATCCTTTGGAAGACGCAAGTATTTGCGACAGGAGTCCGTTTCCTGCCTGGTCTTCCGCAAGCGGGTCTATTCCGGCAACCATATAGCCCAGCAGTATTCCAATGCATAGCATCATTGTAAAAGCAGGCTCTTTCATCTTTCTGACTGTAAGTTCAATAACTCCAAACATTTATTTTTGCCCCTTTGTATTCAGGTCGTTCAACATTTGCTCGTTAATTACAGTTTCAATACTGCGATATTCAAGAGATTTGGTTTCTTTCTTTCTGGCTTTAGCGTAAAGGTCTGTTTTTTTCATCTTGCCAGCCAAAAGGGCAATCTTGTCATAAAGTGATGAGTAGTCTTTATATTCCGGCTTAATTGTCATCAAAGGCATAAGGAATTCAAGGCTTTTCTGATCTGACGCCTTTTTCTGGTTGAGCTTAGCCAATCCCATGGACCACATATAATACTGGTCTATTTGCGGGAATTTTTTTATGTAGTCCTGATATTCTTTAATAGAAAGCTTTTTTCTTGTCTCAGGATTCAGGAGAAAAAACAGGTAGGCCCTGACGGTGCCTTTTTCCGAAGGATATTCTTTTATGACCTGTTTTAACAGGTTTTCCTTTTCTGACTCATCCTTCATTATCCCAGCCAGGCTGCATTTAGAGTAAGCTCGCTCAGAATCAGTGCTTGCCTTGGCTATGGAGTCTTTTATTTGTCCCACCTGAACTTTGTGGTCAATGGAGTCTCGTATGTAACCGGGCATTTCCGCCAGCACGGCGTCTATATTAACGCTGTCAGGCGCAATTCCAGAGACTATTGCTTGTCTTAATATGGACTCAGAACAGAAGTAAATAAAAAAAGCCGGAACAAGGATTAAAATTGCTCCGGCTTTTATGTTTTTTTTCATATCAATCTTGTATCAGCGGTTACTTAGTCTTTTTGCCAGCTTTGGCCTTGGGTTTGGCCACTTTGGCTTTTACCACTTTGGCTTTTGCGCCCGAGTCTGTTTTATATCCGCATTTGTGACAGCAACGGCCTTTTAGAACAGTCTTGCACTTGGGACACTGTCCATAAACCACAACTACTTCCCCGCAGGCAGAGCAGTATTTGTCGCCAGCGACATAAGTCGTGAGACAGGCAGTGCAAATATGCTTGTCCTTGAAGACTTGCTTCATGATATCATTTGTCAATCCCTGAACTTTCTGGTCATTGGGATACTCTTTTTTTGCTTCCTGGGCAGCTTTGAGCAATCTTTGGCTTATATCTGGAATAATGGAGACGTCCATTTCTCTGGAACCGTCCGACTTTTTCCATTCGTCCATAAGGACTTCAAGCATCGCCGCTTTGTCATTTTTTAGGTTTTTGGATTTGGCAAGAGCGCGAAGGTAGCTGTTAACCACGTATTTTTCAGGAGAGGCTGACCTTTTTATTGCCTTGCGATAGAAATCAACAGCGAGCTGATATCTTTCAAGCTTTTCCTGCTCCGAAAGTTTTTTGTTGAAATTGCTGCTGTGTGTAAGAATAAAACCGGCATAAAAAGGCAATTTCCAATTGTTCTTCAGTTGCGGATTGTCGCAAGCTTTTCCAAGGAGTTTGACAGCCTGAAGCGGAGACTCAATAGACAGAGACATCACGCCAACCTGATAGGCCTTTTCAAAATTTGGATCATATGAAATGATTTTTTCAACGCGACGGATAACTTCATCCACGTTATTTTTGTCGACAGACTTTAATCCGCCCATATAGTTGATGAAAAGCATCCATTCCATGTCAGAAGCAAATTTGTGAAAGCCGCCGACTGGCGCTTTCGACATAAGCGCTTTTGAAGGACACAACTCGAGTTGTTTTTTATGCAGATACCCTCCTAGAGAGCCAGCAAGAAAAACCGCAACAATTATTACAATGATATGACTTACTACAGACTTTTTCATTATAGCAGTTCCTTTTTATTTAACATCTTTGTATCTGAAAATAAGACTTGCAAGCGAGATTGCAAAACAACTGAACAAGAAGCCCCAAATTATAACAAGTCCCAAATAACTCCAGGACAACCTGTCGCTGTAAACGGCAAAAGCCTTGAAATTGAACAATTCAAGATCAGGAAGAACGCCAGCGTAGATATAAGGAATATTGGAAATCGCTTGCGTTGAATAAGCGAACCATATTGCTATAACAGTAATAATGGGCGTTATCATTTCAGGCACAAACACAGAAAAGAACACTCCGAGCGCCGTCATTGGAATGACGCTGGCTGCGATAAGCAGATGCGCCTGAAGCATTGAGAGAGCCATTTTTTCGGTGAAAGCGAAATTGTAAATAATAAAGAAACCTGCGATTATGATCAGAGAAACGACAAGGCCAGTTACTACTGTGCCCAGCGCCTTGCCTATTAGATACTGCGTCCGTCCCAAGGGCTTGGAGAGGATTGTGGAAGCCACACCTTCTCTTAACTCCTTTGGGATTTCGAAGGTCATTGAGATTACGACTAGAACGATCGCGATAGTGTTCAGCACAAGCGAAACATCAATCATTAACGGTTTGTGTTCCTGCATTGACAGCACATCATAATTTAATGCGCTCGCAATCAGAATCAAGACACACAAAATAAGGAAGTACACTGAGCGCATCCTTAAAATTCTGCGCCACGTCCCACTGGCAATTGCGATAATTTCATTCATTATTACCGACCCTTTCTTTCTCTTTTATTTATTTTATTAATTTAAGATAGAATAGCCTTTAAAACTATGGTTTTACAGGAACATTTTAACAATTCTATTGCTTTATTTTTCAAATTGATTCTCCCCTGCAAAAACTATATTCTAAGAAAACACAATGAATACTAACGTCCTTTCTCGTTCTTTTCAATAAGTCTAAAGAAAAAATTTTCAAGGTTTTCTCTTGAAGGAGTAATTGTTATTCCCCCAGGATTTGCCTCTTTTAGCTTGTTCAAGCGCTCGCTTATTTTTTTGTTGTTTTGAAAAACAAGCTCCCAGCCACCGTTGTTAAGCCTGTGGCTGCTGGCTGCGTCTGTCATCAAATCCTTGGCTATTTCTTCATTGCCAGGGCTTATATTAACTCGCTCTCCGACTTCTGACAGCAATTCATGAAGAGGTCCTGAGCACAATAAATTGCCCTTGGACAGGACTCCAATATGATCGCATATTCTCTCCACGTCGGAAAGAATATGACTGCAGAAAAAGACATTGGTTCCCGCGCTTTTCTGCTCAAATATGATGTCTTTCAACTCCTGCCTTCCATGCGGATCGAGCCCCACCAGAGGTTCGTCCAATATCAGGAGTTCTGGTTTATTGAGTATGGCTTGAGCAATTCCTATGCGCTGTATCATGCCTCGTGAAAATCCGCCAAGTTTGGATTTGGCATGTTCAGTCATGCGCACTGCTAAAAGGACTTCTTCTATCCGCTTTTTGCGTTCGTTTGAGGGTATTCTAAGCAGTTTTGCGCAAATATTAAGGAATTCATATGCCTTTAAGTATGGGCTGAATGCCGGGGCGTCGGGAAGAAATCCTATTTTTCTTTTGGTTTCAATGTCGCCGATAGGCTTGCCCAGCAGAGTGGCAGAGCCGGTTGTCGGTCTTATCAAATCCATAAGGAGTTTTATTGTCGTTGTTTTGCCGGCTCCATTCGGGCCAAGAAAACCAAAAACACTCCCTTTTGGGATTAAAAGATTAAGGTTATTAAGCGAAGGAACGCTTTTTTTCCAAAACAACCACCCATAAACTTTAGAAAGATTTTCTGTCTGTATTACGTAATCATCCATTTTGAAAAAATATCAGCAGGAAATATGTTCGTCCCCACTGTCCTCCTGTAATAATAAATTAACACAAAACTCTTATAAAATCAAGGACGATCTTATAAATTATTTTTTAGGCAATTCCATTGATACGCCAAGATTAAAAGAACCTATGTCTTTTATGTGCATGGGGGCAATAAAAAAAGGATTTCCTGCTTTTGCGTAAAATCTGGCGCTTTTTCCGAGAACCACAGATGGCAATGACAAGTCTATTCTGTACTCATTGATCTTGGCGTCGGCCGCGCCTGCAATGATATTTACAATTTCGCCCCATCCGTCCATTAAGTCACAATTAACTGTCTCTATTTCCTCCATTAGAAAAGAGCCCACCAGTTTCATGCCAGTGTCCAGGGGGGTGGTCAACATAACGGCTCCTTTTACATCGCCAGTGAGCCCGCAAATTGCCATAAGGTCGTCTGCCGACACTATCTCGCCGCCAACCTTTCTGATTTCTCCGCATCTGTGGAATGTTATATTGCACATCGAAAGGAAAGTTTCCTGGGTCGCTTCTATAAAAGCGTTAAGATGTTCAGCTTTCATTTTTCCCCACAATTTTTTAGTTTATTACAATACTATCTTAGAAATTAATAGAGCGCCAATTCGCGAAAAATTCAAAAAAAGTTTAAAATTCAGTTAAAAGTAGAAAGTGGGAAAGTAGTAAAGATGGAGCCGCCAAAAGTCCCGGGAGCTGGCGCTCCAACAAGCCGCAGGCTTTTAACGCGCCATTTGCGCTGTCGCGCAATCTCCTATATGCCAACAGCTTTAGGCTTTGCCCACCAGCGATTCCGCCGCTGAATGGCGTCCGGACTTAGTCCGGTTTTTATTCCGGCTTTGTCGGGGTGACTTTCAGCACGGAGTCATCATAGGACGCGACAATGCTCTGGCCCGGTTGCACAATAAGGAACTCATTTTTGTCCCATTTGCCGTCCATAAATCTTTGCAGTAATGAAAGGTCGCCTTTTATTTTTTCAAATTCCCATCCGTTTGTCCTGGCCTCGTTTCGGCTGAAGTCTTCAAAGCGGCCGTCAGAGTCCATGCCCATTTCTATAAAGGCGAAACGGCTGTAATTGTGAGCGGGATCGCAAAGAGTTTCGCAAAGATATTGGGCATTGTCCTCGCCGTATTCACGAACAAGCTCTTCGTAGCTGAGATCCATTCCTGACTTGCGCTGAATAGATTGCCGCTTAAGCTCATCCGTTGTTTCAGAGCGCTCAATCCAGCCGGCAGTGTGAAAATATACGCCGGGATTTGCATTGAAATAATCGGAATATTTTTGGCGGCTTCCCATAAAAACTGTTATGCAATCATGCGCTTTGGGAATGACCAGCGGCACGGTTCTCGCTTTCAGGCCAACCGCGGCGTTATTGCACAACGCATAGCCTAGAAGGATATAATTATAGCCCAACGCCGGATCAGAGGACGCATCAATGGCTTCTTGAAGCCGGGCGGCCATGTCTTTTGTTTCAATGTCATGCAAGCCTCTGGAAAGGAATTCCACATCGATTTTGTTTATTGAACGGGCCGCGACATGGCATATCTCGCGAAAAAAAACATTGCAGGCTATTGTTTTTAAGTTCATTGGTTTTTTATTTGTCGCAAAAGACTATTCCGGCATAACTTACGCAATGCGAATAGTCTCCTGACATTTCTCCCGAAGTTGCATATGCCGCCAATTCGGCTTTTACTGTCTCTTTTCCTTTGATCTTGTCCAGAACTGCTAGAAGAATCCGTATCGGATTTGCGCCGCAGACAGTGGCTCCTGTGCTGTTTATGTACTCATCAAAACCCTTAAAATCCAAAGATAGAATTTTGTCGGCAGCTCCATGATCCAGCTTGCTGAGGTTTTCTGGAATGTCTTTGGCAAAGGGCACATAATTGAAAGAATGCCCATAATGGGTAAAGTCAGAGCTGATTACCCATAAAGTGTCTTCATTCCAGAAATCAATCAAAGTATCCGCCAGCGCATTGGCCATTTCAATATTTATGCTTCCGCAAATCAAAGGGATAAGTTTAAAGTCGTTAAAGAATGATTGAAGCAAAGGCAACTCGACTTCGAGTGAATGTTCATCGGCGTGCGCTTCATTGAGCTCTTGAATAAAGGGGCAATCGCAAGAGGATATTTTGTCAACGGCTTCCCTGTCCACAGGAATATTGCCCAGCGGAGTCCTGTAATCAGAGTAATCAGCGGTTGCCAGTCCTTGCATCGGGACTTGATGCGTGGGAGCAATAACTAGAATTCTTTTGTAAGTTTTTTCCCGCGCCACGCTAATGGTTGTTGTTGCGGTTTGGCCGGAATATACGTAGCCGGCATGTGGCAGGATTACTGCGCGAACCGAACCTGTTTTCTGCCCGTTTGCGGACTTAAGGGCATTTTCTTTCATGCTTTCAATGACGCTGTGAAGTCTTGCCGGATCTCCTTCATAAAACTGACCGGCAACGGCAGGTTGTCTTACTTTGGAACTGAAAGTCATGACTTTACCTCATTGATTATGTTAGCGTTACGCTCTGCTGATAATACTTTTTTATGCTCTAAGAGCCATTAAAAAGTTGCGGATTCAAGCCTGAGTTCACAACAATAACTAACTTTTAGAATGCGCTTGCGTATAACTTTCCGCTTTTTGCCGTTGTTTGCAAGCCAAAGGCGTTCTTTATTTTAATTTTAAATAAATAAAAAAAGCCCGGCGCAGTTGCAATTTTAAGGCCTTTTTTTTAGATTCAAGCTATATTTGACCACTCTTTTGCTCTTAACTGACTTATAGAAAAGGTGTTAATCCACCCCTGTGTGCGATGGAATGGTCATGCGATGGTTATGGGTGCGATGGGCTTATAACGTCTTGTATTTTCAAGGATTAATTTGTACTGGCACCGATGCTAGATGCTATTATTAGGCTATTCACTTTCACCGCTTAATAATGATTGCATGACCATTTAAATTATGAATCACTATCCTGTCTTTGCATATAGTTTGCTCTTCTACATATCTAGTAATTCCGTCGCAACCATAGAAACCATAGTCGTCGTAAACCATAATTCCGCCAGGCACCATTTTGTCCCAAATCCAATCGACAACATCTTTAGCTGATTGGTAAACGTCCACATCAACATGGCAGAATCTAAACTTCAAGTTTTCTACTTTATGGCCTGTCTGATCTGGAAAAATACCTTCTAATATCTCAACATTATCTAAATTCATTCGAGTTGAAATTAGCTCTTCCACAACCTGTCGACTTGTATCAGCATGTTCCCCTCCTCTGTATGCGGAATCTTTTTCGCCTGCTTTTGGCACGCCTTTAAACGTATCACAGAGGAAAACCATGTCTTCAATCCCGCAATTCTTGGCTTTCCTTGCAATGAGCGCACCCGTGCCGCCACGCCAAACACCGATCTCAATAACTTGAGAGTACCGAGTTCTTGAGTCAGAACATCAGGGCGCAAGGACGCGCG
>CAZYVR010000003.1:0-50889 GCA_964651145.1 uncultured Victivallales bacterium
CTTCAGGGACAGTTAAGCCAGCCAAATCAAGCGCTGTTGAAAACACATCCATGCTTGAGACAAAATTAGAGTTTTCGCTTCCAGGCTCTGTCACTCCAGGAAAACGAACAAGAAAAGGAATATGATATGTGTCTTCAAACATTCCAACCCCTTTGTCATACAAGCCTCCTCTGGCACCGCATAAATTGCCATGATCAGTTGTATAAATAACAACTGTGTTGTCAGCCAGGGACAATCGATCCAATTCACTCAATACGCGGGAAACCTGATCGTCTATCATTGTTGTATAAGCGTAATATTTGGACGTAATTTCCTTCCATTTGTCTTCTCCTAATTTACTGATTCCATAATACCATGCTTCGAATTCATCTCTGTGGCGTTTGTATTGATATGGACGATTTTCAAGATTGTCGCTAAAGCTCCCGACGAGAGGTGTTTCTTCTGCAGAATACATATCTGCATATTTTTTGATAGGACTCGCCGGTTCATGAGGGCCCCAATATTGAAGAGAAAGAAAAAATGGTTGTTGCTTTTTTGAATATTTTTCTAACAGGTCTAAAGCAATATTAGTTTGAAAATATTCAGGTGTCGCTTCAATGTCACAGTCAAAGACTGATCCAATTGTTCGATTGGCAACGTCTAAAAAGGAAACAGGCTCTGGTTTTGAGAGCTTGTTTTCTGCAAGGTAGCGTTCATACGATTCGCATGTTCGCGGATTTCCATACCCCGGAAGAGAAAAACCTTCAAAGCCCCTGTCCAGAGCAGAATATTCTTTGTCGATATGCCATTTGCCTGAATACCCGCAGTTATAGCCAGCGTTGGCCAATTTATGGCTCAGCAATGACACATTCTCAGGCAAATTTTCCTTTGCTGTGCTAAACATGTCGCAATTATTCCACAATCCATGTTTATGCGGATACATTCCACTAAAAACAGAAGCTCTAGCCGGTGTGCATAATGAGCAAACAGAATATGCGTTGGAAAAATTTGTTCCCTCTGACGCCAATCTCTCTAAAGCCGATGTTTTGCATTTCCCTCCATTAACAGATAGATAATCATAGCGTTGTTGGTCAGTCATAATGAGCAGTATATTGGGTTGTGTTTTTTGCATTTTCAATTCCTCATATTTCTATTTTGCTTATTTCAAATTCAGAAGCGTTTTTTTGCACAATTCCTTTTGATATTTATATCGTACATTCTTTCATTTTTCAATTTTACCGTATTTTTTGCCTGCCTCGTACAGAGCTTTTATGTTTTCGACAGGAGTGCATGGAGCCAGATTGTTTGCGGCTATAAGAACAAAGCGCCCGCCATCGAGTACTCCTGATTCGCAGATATCTTTAGTTTCTTTATCAATTTTTTCGACAGGGCCTTCCTTTACCGTCATTATTGTTGGCCCGCCGTTTATGTTGACATTTGGCCCTAGTTGTTTTCTGATCGCGCCGTGATCCACAGGAAAGCCTGTGTCAAAACTTTGCACGTTGAATTCATCCATCAGGTATTTAAAATGATGCGTTGCGTCTCCGCAGAGGTGAATGCTGTTTGGAGAATAGCCGTCATGAAATTCATCGTATAAGCGTCTTTGATAAGGAGCCACAAATTCTTTGAATTGTTCTGTAGAAATCATTGCTATTGAGTCATCCACGTAACCGAAAGAGCCTTTGTGTTTTCTTTCGCCCTCGTAATTGGGATCGTTGTCCCAGGCCCATTCGCGATGAGCTTTTCTTCTGGCAATAAGGTTTCTTGTTATATAGTCCATCAGGTCATGGTAGTATTTGGGATTTTCGTACATGTCGCACATTAATTCAACAGTTCCTCTAAGCTTGAGGGCCACGCTGAACAAGCCGTCTGTCCCTATAGGCTGGAAGGAACGGGGCGGCTCCACCGGAAGTCCGTGAAACTCATATCCTGATTTGCATATTTTGGCCAATTCCCCGCGAATATCCACAGCTTTTTTCATAAAGTCGCCTCTGCCCCAAAAGGGATCAGGATCGCCCCAATCATAAAATGCTTCCGGATTTTCTTTCAATATTTCTTCGGTATCCGGCACATCTTCGTTGCCAAAAAACATAAGCGGACAGCCAAACCATGCCTGGTCATATGAGTTTTGAAAGTCAAGGCTCAGATTCCAGGATGTTTCCGGCAGGCCCATTTCTCTGTCACACAAAAAATTATGCCGTTGATAATGCTGATAATCCAACTGACATTTAAGCTGCGCTTCCGCTTTCGCAAAGAAATCCTCAAAGCTGAATCCCGTTTGGTTTAGTTCTGGATTGCTCAAAAGGTTCCGTATGCTTCCGCCTATTGAGACTGGAATTCTTTCATGTTTATTTTTAGAAAAATCTTCCCACAGCTTTTTGACTTCAGCATTATGCTTCTCAAAATCTATTTTTTCGTTGAGATAGAAGCTCATTTTTTCCCCTTAATTTTATTTTAAGAACAGCAAACTGGATATATTATATGCTTGCGCCTTTGCAAATGCGTTCAATTTTATAAAGGGCAAAAATTTGCACACGTTCTGTCAGCTCAGACATAAGGGGGATTTGTGCTTTCATTAGGGGGAATTATATTTTTTAGAACTTTAGCTATTGACATTTTTTTTGTTTCATGGTATATTGTTAACGTTAACATAACGGATTTTAACAGTGTTTTATGAAAAACAAGAAAAAAACGAATATTTTCACAGTGGCGGAAATGGCTGGAGTAAGCGCCATGACTGTCACTAGAGCATTCAACAAGTCGGCGTCTGTGGCAGAAAAGACCAGAAAGAAAATAATAGAGGCTGCGGAAAAGCTGGGCTATCGTCCAAATTTGCTGGCGCGCGGCTTGAGAGGCGGAAGCACTAAGAGCATAGGCATTTTGTGGTCTCTGGGCGGGCCTCATCCTTCGGTTGAGCTTGTCAGGAACATTTCATTGAATGCGATGCAGGCTGATTATGTGACATATCTTTCGGACAGTCTTTCCGACCCCAAAATAATAAAGGGAGCATTGTCCGATTATATAACGAGAAACATTGACGGACTGATATTCCAGGCTGGCGAAACGCACCTGCTGGAAGACAATGAAATTGTCAGCATGCTTGAAAGCATACCGGCAGTGGTGGTGGTTGCTCATGAGCCCTTTGATCTTTCGTTTGACATGATTGTCAGAGACAGGTTTGAGGCAATGAGAGACATAGGGGAGCACTTAATTAAAATGGGCAGGAAATGTCCTTTGGTTGTTGCTGACAAATCCTGCGCTCAAAGAGTAGATATTTTTTTCGATGTTTTCAAAAACAAAGGACTTGAGCCTTTGGACAATTCATTTATAATAAGAGACAAAACAAAAGGATTATTAGTGGGCGCAACTTTTGCCAATGCCTTGAATAAAGCATTTCCCGGAGAATTTCCTTTCGACTCTGTCTGGTGCTCTTCCGATGAAGGAGCGGCGGCAGTCATGGCTGAATTGCAAAAACGCGGATTGCGCATTCCTGAAGATGTCGCCATAATTGGTTTTAATGACAATGAGATGTCATCCTATACCGCTCCTCCGCTGTCAAGCGTAAACAGATTTACGAAGGAAGTAGCCCAAAAAGCCTGGGAGTTTTTGCATGTCCGCCTTCAGAATCCTGGATTGGAAAAGCAATCCTTCAAATATTCTATGAAATTTATACCGCGAGAATCGTCAATTCGCAAAAAGGGGGGGGGGATTATGAAAAAAACGCGCTTTACACTCATCGAATTGCTCGTCGTAATTGCTATTATAGCAATTCTTGCCAGCATGCTGCTTCCAGCGTTAAAAAATGCAAAAGACAAAGCCAAACAGATTCAATGCACAAGCAATCTCAAGCAGTTGGGGTTGGCAACTGTCCAATACGCAAATGACTGGCAGGGCTGGGTAATAATGGCCACGCCCGGCACAGGCGATGGCTACTGGGCAGAGAACCTTGTCAATAATAATTACGCAAAAGCTCCTGATGGACATGTCAGCAGCTCTCCCAAAGGCATATTTAACTGTCCAACCGCGCAAGACTCAAGCTCTTGGATGTGGCGCGGCTCGCAATATGGTTTGAGTTATTTGTTGAACGCTGGAATCGCCGGAGTTTTTGCTCCCACAAGATTCAGTCAGATCAAACCGCCAAGCAAAGTATGTTTTATGGGAGACGGGCCCCAAATTCCGGCATCAAGCTCTCCCAACGGCTTAATAAGAGGACGCTTTGAGCAATATCGTCCCGAGCAAAGACACACTAGATCATGGAATTGCCTATACGGAGACATGCACGCAGACATTGTCAAAAAGAATTATCCGTCAGGAGACCTTCTTGTAAGCTACGACCTGGATCAGGACAGCAATCCAGTATGGGATGTTTGGCCAGGAAAATATTAGAATAAACAAAAAAAGCCAAAAGCATTCGCAAATCCTTTTGCCATTGCCTTAACAACTAAAACTAATAAGGAGTACTTTTTATGCTCAGGACATCTGTCTCCAAGCTGGCGCTATGCGCGCTCTTTGCCCTTTCGCTAATGATCGGATGCAGAACAAAAACTGATGGGGGAAATATTGTTCTCGCGCCTGAAAAATGCATTATAATTCTGCCGGATAATGCGGATGGAATCAAGCAATTTGCGGCAATGGAACTTCAAAAACATCTTGATCTTATCACTGGCAAAAAAATTCCAATAACAGCAGGCAATAAAAAGCAGGCGCAGGGCTTATATCCTTTTTATATTGGCATTCCCGGGCCGTCCGGCAAAACAAAATTGGAGAGGGAGGAAGCCGCGTACAACGTGACTCCAAATGCGACCTTTATTTACGGGGAAGACCACATATTAAAAAAATTCCAAGACCCCATAAAAACAGCAAATAGTCGAAGATTCAACAGGACAGGAACTCTCTATGCCGTGTACGCTTTTCTTGAAAATGAATTTAGCGTCAAGTGGATTGAGCCAGGAGACAAAGGAATTGTCCACACGCCATCCAAAAGCATAATTTTGAAAGAGGAAAAATACAGCTGGCTCCCAAAGCTTGCGCAAAGAAAAATAAGATCAAATTCATGGCGATGGAAAAAATTCCAGACCAAGCAGCTTTCATTGCCGGAGTCGATGCGCCTTACCCAAGAAGAAGCAAATCAAAAAGCTCTAGAGGAAGCAATATGGCTGAAGCGCATGCGAATGGGAAACGGGCTTATATTAAATTATTGGCACGCATTCACACATTGGTGGAAAAAATATGGAAAAACTCACCCCGAATATTTTGCAATGAGCCCGGATGGAAAACGCTACCTTTATGCCAATGGCGGAAAGGCTGACAGAGTAAAAATGTGCGTTTCAAACAAAGATCTCCATAAAAAAATAGCTAAAGAATGGCATAAAAGATATAAAAAGGACCCCATATGCTATGAGACGATAAATGTGTGTGAGAATGACAGCCAGGGCTATTGCCATTGCCAGGAATGCCTGAAGCTTGACGCAAGAAAAAAAGGCGAAGATTTTGACAGCCATATGACTGACCGATACATATTTTTTGCAAATGAAATATTAAAGGAGGCAAGAAAAAAAGTTCCGGGGACAAAAGCGGTAATGTATGCCTACAGCGACTACAGGTTTCCTCCCCGCAAAACAAAAGTGGATGGCGGACTTATTCTTGGCTTTGTTCCAAAACTGATGGTTGAGCCTGAAAAGCTTAATGAACTCTATAAAGACTGGCGCAAGTCTGGGGCAAAGGAAATGTTCTTGCGCCCCAACGACATGCACATTGACACAGGCTTGCCCATGGGCTTTGAAAAGAAGATGTTCGAAAATTATAAAATCGGACTCGCAAATGGAATTATTGGCACAGACTATGACTCCATACACAGCTTCTGGGACACTTCAGGAATAGGAAATTACATCCTGGCAAGAGGCCATATTTATCCAGACAGATCCTTTGAGGACTGGGAAGATGAATACTGCTCAGTCTACGGCCCAGCCCAAAACGATGTAAAAAAATATTTCAAATACTGGCGCAGCATATGGGATGAAAGATTTTTGCCGGACAAAGAAGCAATAGCCAAAGTCGGACGCTATGGAAATTTCAGGCGGGGGCTTATGTGGCAGCTGCCAAAATACTATTCAGAGAAAGACTTCGACAAAACCGACGCAATACTGAAAGAGGCATCCAAACAAAAACTAACAAAATTTGAGCGCGCAAGATTAAACAAATTAATGCTTGCCAACAAGCACGCAAGACTTACTTGCGAAGCCATCATCGCAAACAACCGCGACACAAAAGGAAAAGATGAAGCAAAGCGCCTTGCGGTCTCAAAAAAGCTCCTTGAATTCAGGAAAAAGCACAAAAACGACCTGACAATAAATTGGGCTGTTCTTTTTGACATTGAAAAATCATTTGGCGATGTGACAGGCGTTCAGTTTTCCCAAATTTTCAAAGAAAAAATCAACCCGGTCAAATCTTTGCCCGTTTACTGGCATTTCAAGATGGACCCAGAAAATGTTGGATTAAAGCAAGGATGGGAAAAAGAGTCCTGGAAAAACATTAAAAAAAATTGGGGAAAAATCCGCACAGACCGGCCTTGGGAGGAACAGGTTAAAGTCGACAAAGAACTGGCGGAAAAGTTGAAAAAATATAATGGCATAGGCTGGTATGCCACCGCTGTGTATAACAGCAAAGCTTTCCATTGGAAAAAAGTTTATCTTACTTTCGGAGCTGTCGATGAGTCATGCTGGGTGTATGTCAATGGAAAAGAGGCCGGAAAACATTTGTATAAAAAATCGGACGACTGGAAAACTCCTTTCTCTATAAGAATTGACGAGGCGTTCAACGATTCAAAACGTCAAATAGTGACAGTCCGCGTCCAGGACAAAGCGGGAATGGGAGGCATCTGGAAAACAGTATGGCTTACAACAGATTGAGGCGTTCCAAGAAGGGTGCGCTAATTATTTGATGTGAGCGCGAACTTGTTCGCGACTCAAAAGAAGTTTGCGCAAGCAAACTATTGTACAGGCTTTGCCTGACCGTATTCCAACGGCGGAAGCGTTGGCCGCCCTGAAGGGCGGAATTGCTTCGCGCTTAGCGCGCCCCGGCAGTTCGTGCCGGGAAGCGACAAAGCCGTTTTGCCTTGACCACGAGAAAATCCTTTCGTATTTTCCGCACATTAATCAGTACACCCGCCAAAAGTCCAAAAGAGCTATAGCTGCAACGAAATAAAGCTTGTTGTCGCTTCGCGCCCCAACAAGCCGCAGGCTTTTAATGCTCCATGCGCGCAGTAGCCCCACAAAGTGGGTTTAAAAGTGGCTTCGCCACCGCCTTTGGCTACCAGCGATTCCGCCGCTGGATGGCGTCTGGACATAGTCCGGTTTTTATTCCGGCTTTGTCCGTGTCTTTTTATTTTTCAGGACTTTTGGCGGCGCCGTAGCATTACTGGCGAAATAAAAAAAACGTAAAATAATTTTTCAAAATCTTGCAAAATACAACAAAACATGTCATAATATAAGCAAAAACAGTTAAAGGACATCAACAGGATGACAATCGAAAAAAGAAAATTATTGTCGCCGGAGCGCGAACGCCTGATACTACAGGCTCTTGGCGACAAAGTTTGCAGAATAGACGAACTTAGCGAAACGCTTGAAGTTTCAGACGCCACAGTCCGTCGAGATTTGCAGTCTCTGGAAGAGCAGGGCAAAGTTCGCCGCGTGCATGGTGGAGCTATACGAGTAAAATTTCCAAGAGCCGAGCCTCTGTTTGAAGAAAAAGCCTCCTTGAACCCCGGCGAGAAAAGCTCCATTGCGGAAAAAGCTCTTGAACTTATTCAGGATTCTGACATTGTTTACCTTGACGGAGGAAGCACAATCCAAGCCCTCGCCGGGATGCTTGGCTCCAAGAAAAATCTTACAGTTATCACAAATTCACTCATGGCCGCCGCCGACTTGATGGAAAGCGGACACAAATTAATACTGGTTGGCGGCGAATTTCGCGCGCTGAGCCGCACCCTCGTGGGCTCCTTGACATCGCATATAATAAATTCCTTATATATAGACAAGGCCTTTTTGGGAACAATAGGCTTTACTGTTGAAGACGGCATATCGACCACCGACTCAAACGAAGCGTTTACTAAAGAACTTATTATGAAGCGCTCAAACAAGGTTATCGTCCTCGCGGACAGCAGCAAAATAGGAACCACGTCTTTTGCCGTCAGCGGAACACCCTCTGACATTGACATTTTGATAACCGACGCGGGCATTCCAAAAAACGTAATTGAGCAATTAAACAAAAAAAACATAAAAGTAAAATTCTAGCAAAAATTTAAAACTAAAACTAATTGTCAGGAGCAAGAAATGGGCAACTATTACAGTGACCTCGGGCCGGACTTTAAGGCCAGAACGGTAAAATTAAAAGACATTCCAGCGTATCAGTACAACGAGACGCTAAAGGATGAATTCAAAAATAAAAACATCACAAAAGAAGAAATCATCGAACTATACGAATCAATGCTGACGGTTCGCGAATTTGAAGAAATGATACTTAAGCTCCGCACAGGCGCATACGAAATAATAAGCGATTACGAGTATCGCGGCCCGACTCACCTTTCCATAGGACAGGAAGCCACAGCCGCCGGCGCATGCGCAATGCTTGACATCGAAGACTACATAACTTCGACCCACCGCGGACACGGCGACTCAATAGCCAAAGGTTTCCACGCAATAAGCAGAATGTCCGAAGAACAGCTCAAGACGCGCTGTCCTGAATTGTCAAGCCTAAAAGGCACAGAGCTCCTCGAAGCCGTAATGGAAGACCACATCTACAGAACCATTGCCGAACTCTTCGGAAAAGAAGAAGGCTACGGCAAGGGACGCGGCGGCGGAATGCACATAGCCGACTTCCGCGTGGGACACCTCGGCGCAAACGCTATCGTTGGCGGCGGAATTCCAATCGCCACCGGAGCTGGAATGACCTGCAGAATAGACGAAGAGCTCAAAGGCAGAACAGTATGCTGTTTCGCCGGAGACGGAGCATACTCCAACGGCGTTGTGCTTGAAGCTCTCAACTGGGCATCTCAAGATCAGTTTTCATGGAAAGAAATAGCGCGCACGCAGTACGGATTGCCAGTAATATATTGCATTGTAAACAATCACTTCGGCATGACCGGACGCGCGGACGGCGAAGTCAACGGCGTTGATTATCTGGCAAGAAGAGGCGCGGGCTTTGACAATGACAACATGAACGCTGAAGTAGTCTGCGGCATGGATGTAATGGCTGTCCGCGAAGCCATCATCCGCGCCAAGAAAAAAATAGCCGAAGGCAAAGGCCCGGTTCTTCTGGAACTTGACACATACCGCTACTACGGGCACTCCCTGTCCGACCCGAGACACGAATACCGCACACGCGAAGAAGAAGGAAGATGGAAACAGGTAGACCCTGTAAACGTCTTCAAAAAACGCATCCTCGACGCGAAAGTATGTTCGGCTAAAGAAATTGAAGAAGTGGAGCAACGCGTTATTGACCGCAACGCCAGAGCCGCCAGAAAAGCCGCCGACTCTCCCGACCCGGTTCCGGAAGACGTCATCAAATACATGTACACAGACAGCGTCTGCGACACGGTTCCGGAAAAATTTCAAAAAGTTGACATTTATGAAGAGCTTCCCAAAATCAAGCGCGACTCCGAAGGCCGCGTGACATACCGCGACGCCATCAAAGAAGGCCTAATGGAAGAAATGCTCCGCGACAAACGCGTGGTCCTCTACGGCGAAGACGTGGCCGACTACGGCGGCGCCTTCAAGTTGTCAAAAGGATTCCTTGAATCTTTCGGACGCGACCGCGTGTTCAACACTCCGATTTCAGAAGCCTGCATTTGCGGAACAGCCGTTGGCATGGCCATGACCGGATACCGCCCCGTGGCGGAACTCATGTACATGGACTTTGCGCTGATGGCTTCCGACCAGATTTCAAACCAGGCCGCAAAATGGCATTATATGACCGGAGCGTCCACCACTGTCCCGATAGTTGTGCGTTGCAGCGTAGGCGGCGGAAAAGGCTACGGTGGACAGCACTCGCAGTCTCTCGAATCAATGTTTGCCCATATCCCCGGAACATACGTGGCGTATCCCTCAAACGCATATGACGCAAAGGGCTTGATAAAAACAGCCGTTCGCGACGACAACCCCGTTGTCTTCGTCGAAGGACAGTTGCTCTACAATGAAAAAGACTTTGTGCCGGAAGAGGAATACCTTATACCATTCGGGCAGGCCAACATAATACGCGAAGGCAAGGATGTCACATTCGTTGTATGGGGCCCGGCAGTTGCCGACGCCATCAAGGCCGCGGACATGCTTGAGGAAGAAGGCATAAGTGTGGAAATAATCGACCCGAGAACGCTTGTTCCATTTGACTGGGACACCGTTTTTGAATCAGTGAAGAAAACCGGACGCTGCGTTGCAATAAGCCAATGCGTTGACATCGGCAGCTTTACCGGCGAGATTGTTTCACAGATAACTGCAAACTGCTTTGACTGGCTTGACGCTCCCGTGCTTAAGATTGGCGCGCAGAACGGCATAGCTCCGCAGGCTCATACTTTGGAAGAGGCTTTCCTGCCGAGTCCGAAGCAAATGGTCGCAGCGGCAAAGAAACTTGTTTAACCCGGAGGTCTGATTAATGGCTACCAAGGTTCCAATTCCAAAACTGGGTCAGTCCGAAGAGACTGTTATCATAGAAAAATGGCACGTCAAAGAAGGCGACGACATCAAAAAGGGTGACGTTCTTTTTGAAGTGGAAACCGACAAAGCGGTGCTTGAAGTCGAGTCGCAATTTGAAGGCAAGCTTTTAAAAGCGCTCATTCCTGCCGGAAAAGAAGTCCCGGTAATGAGCATAGCCGCCATCATCGGCAAAGAAGGCGAAGCCATTCCAGAAATAGAGGAAATAAAAGCGCCCGCGAAAGCCGAAGCCCCTAAAAAAGCGGCTCCAAAAGCGGCGGTTCCTCAAAAAGCTGGAGCGGCGGCGGCTCCGGCGGCAACATCAACTCCAGCAGCTCAAGCTCCTGCTCCTGCGGCGCGCAAGCCCAACCCCAGCCCGAGGGCAAAGGCTTACGCAAAAGATTTTCTCATCAATCTTGACAAGGTCTGCGGCACTGGCGGAGAAGTCGACCGCGTAACCGAAAAGGACGTGAAGGAATATCTCCAAAGCTCGGGCTATTTGGACAAAAAAATAACCCCCTCAGCATTCAACCTTGCAAAAAAAGAAGAGCTTGAATTGCTGGAAATAGAAGGCTCAGGCGAAAATGAACGCATAACTCTGGCGGACGCAAAAGCGGCCGCTTCCGAGAAACCGCAGAAATTTTCAACTATGCGCAAGATTATAGCGCAGCGCCTGACAGAGTCCAAACAGCAAATTCCGCATTTCTATGTGACTGTCAGCATCGACTTGACAGACCTTATGGAAAAGCGCAAGAAGCTCAAGGACGAAGGCATAAATCTGAGCGTAAATGTGTTCATCGTCAAAGCCATTGCTTTGGCTCTCAAAGAATTCCCCATGCTCAACGCGTTCAGTGACGGACTGAGCATAAAACATAAATCGAAGGTAAATGTGGGCGTGGCGGTCAGCCTTCCGGGCGGACTGGTTGTTCCAGTAATAAGGAATGCCGACAAAAAAGCCCTTGACGAAATCCAGGCGGAAACAGCCGAGTACGCGGAAAAAGCGCGCGACGGCAAGATTTCTCCGGACGACCTAAAAGGCGGCACATTCACTGTTTCCAACATGGGAATGCTGGGCGTGGAAAACTTCGCGGCAATCATCAATCCCGGCGAATCCGCAATTCTCGCGGTTTCCTCAGGAATGCCAACCCCGGTTGTGAAAGACAACGAGATTGTCATTCGCAACATGATGAAAGTAACCTTGAGCGCCGACCACAGGGCTGTTGATGGAGCAGACGGAGCCAAGTTTGTAAACGCCATAAAGGCAAAGCTCGAAGACAGCAAATTCTGGGACAGCCAGATATAAAAAAGTCTCTTTTGTTCATGGCCGCTTTTCTCGCAAAAAGGAAAGCGGCCGTTTTTTTTGGTCAAAGAAAATTCTTGGCGTCAAAATGTTTTGCTTGTTGTGGTGGGGATGAAAAATGTATCGCCTGTTTTCAAATTCAGGATTTCTCCCTTTGGCATTTTTATTGTCGTTTGATTATTTTCCAATGCGATTTCTTTTATTTTATAGACTCCGTCTTTGTGCTGACTGGCAAACATATATTGATTGTTCCAGTTTTTCCCTGACGGAATTTTTGCGCTTGTTTGAACAGAGCTGTTCTCCTGTTTGGATGAGCCCATGCCAGATAGCCCAAGTCGGTTACCATTTCTTTTCCGAAATCATAATATGCTAAATTAAAAATTGAATAATGATTGTGTCCGCTGTGAATACTCCCATAATTGACTATCGCGGCCGCTTTCGATGTGGACGTTAAAAATTATCAATTTTTCTTGATAATTTTTCCATTCTTATAAAATGATTTAGAGCGAAAAGCTTTCTTGCATTTCACATGAGCGAGAATCATATTGGAGCGAGGCAATTGCGGTTGGCAATCCTGATTGGTTGCAAATCTCAGCACAGGACGCAGGCCTCAAACAATATTCGCTCAAGCACAGAAAAATAGAGGGGGAAATCACTTATATCCATTCCATAACATGGGGTCAGACCCCAAGTGCATCAACTGCTCCATAAAAAAACTAAAAAGCGGAGGCTTATTATTATAATTAACAAAATAAAAATTATTAGAACCATTTTGGTTATCTTGCTATTTGCGAACATTGTTGCTTTTGGGGCTTCATCGTCAGAAAGTACAATTGCTACAATTAAAACAAAGATAGATGAGTTCGAGAAAATAAAAGAGAGCACCCAGCGGGAATATGGTAGTGTTTTTATAAAAAAAATTATATTAAAGACTAGCTTTTACGGTCGATTTACTGATTTCTTCAGAAAGTATTTTAAAGCTAATGGAAATTATATAAGATCCTTAAAAATAAAAATCGACATGCAAAAGGAATACAAAGAATATTCTATTTTGAAACTGAGGGAACAAATTGAAGAACAGCTAAAAAATAAAGAGGTCGTCCAGGCAATGACCCTTACTGGACTAAAAAGAGAAGATCTGGAAAAACAGAGGAGTTATTTTTCTAAAATAATGGCTCTTTCGCTAGAGACAGAAATAACACGCCTGAATGCTCTTGCATCAGAATGGAAGAATTTGTATCCGAAGAGCCAACTTGCACTAGAAGATGGGACATTTTTGTTTTATAAATTTCAATTCATGTACCAAGTGTATAGTACTATGCGTTATCGAATATTTGAAAAAGAAAACAAGTTGGCTACTGAATTAATCAACTCAATAAATAAATTAAGAGCAAAACGCCAGCAGATAACATCTAATAAAGAAGAAGCGGAAAAAATTGATAGTTTTATTAAAACTATTCCCCCAATAAGCAGACCTCGCACGAAAGGACTTTCGAATGCGGTCATAAAGCCTGAAATTAGACATTATTTTAGAATAAAAACATTTCAAGACAGCATGGATAATCCTGAATATAAGAAAATTATTAAGGAACAGTTGAAAAAGCATATAGCTTTACGCAAGGCTATTATTCCACTCTTTGTCAAACATCAGGCAACTCGAGGAGACATTGATCGTTTTGTAAAAAAGTATGAAAGCCAGCTTGATTACAATGATTTTGATAAATATTGGCAGGCATTGGAGAAAATCAGCAAAAACTTAATTCAGGACTTATTTGCAAGCATCGGTGAGCCTAAACTGCAACAATACACCTCTGAACAAATAGATAATAGTAAACTTGCTGCTCAATGCTACCTAGAATGTTTTTTTACGCCTTGGAGATTAAGAAAAACAAGACAGAGATTGTAATGAAGATAAGCTTTGATGTGTTCATGTTGCCCCCTTTTTATTTGATTTAATATATTACTGACGGGGTTGTTTTCCACCCATAAGATGTCTATACCCACGAAAGAATGCATTTATGCAAAATTAATTACTCAGCCGATTCTTCTGGCAAGCAAGTAGGCATAAAATGCGTCAAAGCGCAACTCAAAGGTTTTTAGGGCTTGCTTATTAAGGAAGGCGGCCACTGCTATACTACTGTTTTTGACTAGTTTATGCAAAAGTAGCTTTTAATATATTTCTGCACCCAATACTTGACAATACTTAAAAGCAACTGTAATATAAGTGTTATTGACTAATGCAGGAAGCCATGGAATATATGCAGACAAGTTTTAAGCGAAAAATAGCTTGTGAAGAGATTGCCGGAATTATTCGGAAGGCAATTTTGAGCGGGGAGCTTTCTCCTGGTTCCGCGATTACATCCGAACGCAAGTTGGCGGAAATGTACAACGTAACACATGTTACGGCAAGAAAAGCTACCCAGAAACTTGTTGACGAGAACCTTATAGTAAAAGTTCATGGAAAGGGCGCGTTTGTTTCAGAAAAAATAAGCGCGGGTAAAAACTCCATTAAGTGCATGGGGTTTATTCTTTGCGCCAGAGAAAGGTCAGCTCCTTTTTATTTTGACCTGATTGCCGGAGTTGAAAAAGAGTTGGAGAAATACGGTTATCATCTCATTTTTCTGACTATGAACGACTATAAAAATGAATCAGACATTCCCAGAATGATAAAAGAAAACGCTGTTGACGGGGTTATTGTTACCGGGCTTGTGCCGCAAAAGCTTCTTAAATTTTTTAGAAAAAATGATGTAAACCATGTATTGATAGCGCATTCAAATGCTTATAACGGAAAATCGGATGTGGTTGCTTCAGATGATAGAGATGGCGGTTATAAGGCTGCTGAGTATCTGCTGAAAAAAGGGCATAAAAAAATGACAGTATTCAGGGGCTTTGATGAAAACAGGCCGCATGACAGTCTCAGGGAAGCTGGCTTCAGAGATGCTTGTGAAGAATACGGCTGTGAGTTGGACGACTCAATGGTCGTTAAATGTGATTTGCAGGATTTTGTGGGAATAAAAGAGGCTGCGTTGACGATATTCAAGCAAGGGCGTCCCGACGCAATATTCGCGACTAACGGCAATCTTGCTTTAGGAGTTTTTAAGGCGGCTGAAATTGAAGGGCTCAATGTGCCGGAAGATTTAGAGTTTTCGGTATTTAGTGATTCGGAGCAGGTAAAGAACACAATCTCGTCTCCGATTATTGTCCGTATGTGCCGTCAGCAGATAGGAAAAGCATCAGTTTCCAGATTGTTAAGCGCTGTAATTGGTGAAAGCATCGGCAAAAATCTCAATCTTGTTCCAACAGAATTAATGACAGGAGAATAAAAAACGCAGAAAAGCTTTTTGCATTTATAGAATTGCTGGCTGTAATAGCTATATTGCGATTCTCGCGTCAATGCTGTTTTATCTCAGGAATGCAAAGGAACACGCTATAAAATTAATGCAAAAATAAACGATGGTAATTATAAACTAAATTACATATATGGTGAAAAATGATAATTCATGTAACGAGACACGGGCAACCTAACCTTGAAGGCATCAGCAAAGAAATCGATCCGGAAATACCCACATGCGATCCAGAGCTTACCGAACTCGGCAGAAAACAGGCGGCGTTTTTGGGGGAACGCTTGAAAAAAGATGGGTTCAAAGGGGTTATTTTCAGTTCGCCGTACAGACGGACTTTGGATACGGCGCAGGTTGTGGCGGAAATAACAGGGGCAAAAATCATGCCTGAAAAAGCCATTCAGGAATATGTTCTGGCAGACGGTTTCCCTGACTTTGAAGGGCTCGATATTCAGCGGATAAAAGATAAATACAGTTGCATAGATAAAAGCAGCGCTCTTGATTATCCGTGGTTTGTCAGGGGCATTGAAACAATCAAAGAAGTGAAAGAAAGGGTGAAGCCTTTTCTTGACCGGCTGTTAAAGAGCGAAGCGGAAGAAGTTCTCCTGGTTGGACACGGAGCGTCAGTCCACGCTTGCAAGGAGCTGTTGATTTCCAAGCAGTTAATGGCGCAAATAAAAGAGGGATTCAATTGGAACTGTTCCCTTTCTTCATATAATTTTGCAAAAGACGGCAATGTGACTGTTGAAAGACTGTTTGATGTGGGGCACATCCCGGAAGAGCATATAACTTCGAACAAAAAGCTTTTCAAAGAGGAGCCGCTTCATGAATGACAGTTTTGACAAGGCAGTTTTTCAGGACTTTCACATTCACGCCAGCGGCTACAGGACCGGAGCCGGGGGGCAAATGACAATCGATGATTCGATGATTGTGGAAGTTATTGTGCGCAGAGCGGAAGAACTGGGTTTGAAAAGTATTTGCATACTTGAGCATTTGGAGCCTGTGAGCGGGAGGCATCCATGGCAAGAATCTTTGAAGGTAAAGAGAGAAGTCGATAAAATAAAAAACAATACCCCGCTGACTGTGTTTTCCGGTTGTGAAGCCAGCATTGTTGATTTAAATGGAAACCTTTCCGCGCCAGACGGAGAAATTGCGGATGCCGGATTTGATGTTGTAATAGCCTCTTTCCATCAAATGCCGTATGAGGTGAGAAGCATAGATGAGTTCCATGATTTTGCCATCAGGATGATGAGCGCCGCCGGGAGAAATAAATTTGTTAATATTCTGGGGCACCCCTGGAGGGACTCTCCGAAAATTCTTGCGAAAGCTCTTCCCGGGGTTGATTGGAATTTCGGGCTTGTTCCTGAGGGGCATATTGAAGAAATTGCAAAAATCACATCAGAAAACAATGTTTATGCTGAAATATCCATGCCAGCCATTGAGCTCGATTTGAACTATCTTTCATTTATTAAAAAATTAAATAAGGCCGGGGCTCATTTTTCGGTAGGCTCAGATGCTCATAGTTTGACAAATATGAAGGAGGCGGACACAATTTTCAATGTATTGTCAAAGACAGGAATAAGCAACAACAAATTGATGGGGAGCAAAAATGCGAATAGCCACAATATCTGACATACATATCGGCGACGCCAGGCGTTCCAAAGAATTCGAAGAGCAAAAGTTGGAAATTCTGAGCAGTGAATTGAACCTTATCCAACCTGACCTTGTTCTGAATGTGGCGGATACTGTCAGCCTGAATAAGTATCTCCGCGAAAGCGCCGCGCCAGAAGAGTGCTGGCAACGGTACTTGGATTTCAGAGGTTCCATAAAAAGCAGAGTAATTGAAGTATGCCTGACTCGGGAAGTTCCTTTTTTTGCTGAAATTTTTGACACCCAAAACCATTATTACAGCCTGGTTGAAGATGAGATTCTCTTTGTTTCATTATCCCCCGAACATGACAATGACCACACACTTTCCCGGAAGCAGCTTGTGTGGCTGGAAAATGAAATAAAATCGAACAAAGGGAAAATTATGTTTTTTCTTTCCCATGTCCCTGTCGAGCAAAGCACAGACAGACTTCCCGGAAAAGAAATTTACCTGACCGACAGTAAAATCATAAAGGAGTGGGCCGCTGATTTTGCGCGCTTTTCAATTTTCATAGGCGCTCACTTCCACAAAATACCTCCTCCAAAGCTTGAAAAAAATCATATAATGATGATGGCCGGTTTTATTGACACACTTAAAGAGCCAGAAAACAATATGCATATAAGGCAGATTAATCTCGAAGATGATTTTATTGAAATTAATACAATCACAGTGGAAGTCCCGTCCGGCTCAAAAAAAGTCAAAAGTGAATTTAAATTATCTATTTAAATTACACTGTATTTATTTCCCGATAATGTTTAGCAATTTATCCGCGTAACCTGCGGCCTCAATGAGGTTTTCCGCGAAAAAGCATTCAGGATAGCGCTCCTCGCGCATAAAATCGGCGTTCTCGAAAATGTCTTTGGTTTTTTGAGCGACAGAGAGCTCTTTTGACGCGTACGGCTCAAGCTTTTCAAAGGCGCCCGCAATGATTTCCGATGCTTCAATCAGTTTTTTCTTGTCCGCCTCGCTTATTTTCTGTCCGTCATTGTGATTGGCTATGCATATCATTCCGCGCAGAGAGCGACTCACAGTTTCAAGGTATTTGAAATATTCTTCGTAGCCTTTGTCTCTTGTTATATCGTGGCCTATTTCAAATTCCATGGAAGCGTGCAGCTTCTGCCCTTTTCCGTATATTCGGGCTATGTCAGCCAGAATTGTCCAGTATTCGTTCCGAAATTCTTCGCCATTGACATAGCAGCGCGTAACCGATGACACGCCGAAGGCCATTTCTTCAAATATTTTTGCGGAAAGCTCCCTTATGTCATCCCGGACGAGGGTGGCCTTGCGGAAGACAATGAATTCAAAAAAAACAATAATGGACCCTGCTATGACAGTCGCAAACATTCGGCTGAACAGAGCTGACCAAACACTGAAGTCCTTGTAGGCCGGAGCCATCACGGAGCTGAAAATAATGACAAACATGCATGTCATTGCCACGCGAATAGTATAATGTCCGCTTAGAAGATAAAGGTAAAAAGCCAGAAACCAGACAAAAGGAAGAATATATGCCCAATGGTAATTTGCGTGCATAAAAATATTGACAAAAAGAAAAGCCATTATTAAGCCGACAAGAGTTCCCATAAAGCGCTCATTAGCCCTTTTCATTACAAATCCCTGCGTGGAGCCGGAAATGTATATATAACAGATGGCGGCCACTATCCAATTGCCGTTTGGAAGGTGGTAAAAGCGGTAAATAAAGGAGCCCGTCACAACCATCAACGCAATTTTGAACGCTTCCTGAAAGGAGCGCTTCTGATTGTTGCTTATTGTGTTTTGCAGTGTCATTTCAGGGCTTTCTTTTTCAAGATAGATTCTAGCGCGGAAATGTCACGGTCAATGCATTGCAAACCGTAAAGCATCCTTTTGAATTTCAATGGCAGCTTTTCTGATTCCCACTGTTTGCGCCAGCGTTCATAAAGTCTGCTTTTATTTTCGGATTTGCACACACGGCTGAATCTGACGCAATTTTCCAATTCCGAAAGACGGGCGCTGATATCAACTAAGACTTCGTCAGTTCCGCTTGCCGCATTATAAAGCAAGCCGGGATTTTTCTCCAGCCCTTTCAAAAAACTTGAAGCTCTGGAAATGCTGTTGAGGTGAACCTGCAATTTTGCGGCCTCGGCCACAAAGTTGGCCTCTTTTAAGGTCAAATAATCCTCTTCATGTATCAGGAAATGGGCGCGCAACGCGCGCTCTCGACTGTCCAGAAGCATGTCTTCATCATTTTCATATATTTTCACAAATTTCCCGGGCCTGCCTGCGTGCGCGTCAATGCAGTCTTTCAACTCGGAAAGAAAGCCGCTGAGAGCCAGCCTTATCTGCATTCGGGACGTAAAAATAGAAAAGATAATAAGGACAGACAGAGAGATGAGGAAAGCAAAGAATTCATCAATATTTCTGTTCATGCCGGCATGCCAGTCGTTGACTTGCCCCATTGACAAAGAAAGCATGCTGATTCCCAGAGCCATCGCGCTCGCAAATCTGAAACGCTTAAACGAAAAGCTAAAGAAGGTAACTGAAAACAGCCAGACAAGAATCAATATTTTGCAATTAAACAAAACGCTTACGCCAAACTGGCAGACCGCCACAAGCAGAGCCGCGTAAGCCATGCTTCTGACTTTGTCATTCCACTTCGGAAAGCTGTGTCCAACCATAACAATGAAGCCGGGGCTCAAAACCAGAAGAGAGCTGCCGGGCGGCCTGAAAAAAAGCCAAAAGAACGCGCCAAGGGCGCATGCAACAACGTTTTCCAGCGAGTTAAAAAAAATGTCGCAATCAGGATCGAGACGGCGAAGCGTGCGCCATTTTTCTTTAATGTAATCGAGCATAGCAAGCAATCCGTGCAATTAAAATCCGATTTGCCATATTATTTGGCGAAACTCTTCAGAATCGACGTCAACTGAAACATAAGCGCTGGAGCCCATGTGCAGGGGATATTCAGGATCGGGGTCGACAATGAGTATCTGCACAGGAAATCTCTGCGGCAACAGGAACCATTCGTTTTCCTTTATCACTTCCGACATTGCATTGTCGGAGGAAGTCAACTGACGGTTTACGCCCCAGCCGATTTTGTCTACAACGCCATTAAAAATCTTGCCCGGGTACATCCACAGCTTAATATCCGCTTTCTGTCCTTCCCGCAAATTTGGAAGCTCTGTTTCTTTAAAATTAGCCTGCACCCACCATTTGTCTGTTTCAACAAACGCAAAGAGAGACTGGCCGGGCTTGACATATGTTCCCACAGCCGTAAACATGTTGCAGACAATCCCGTTTGCGCGGGCATACACGGTGGTCTGGCTCAAATTTATTTTGCTTATTTCAAGCTCGGCCTGAATCTTTTTTATATTTGCCTTCGCGCCGTTTATGCTTTCCAGCGTCATGGCAAGCTCCGCTCTGGCCATTTGCAATGAGGCGGCGGCGGCTTGTTCAAGTCTTAAATAATTTTCCGCTTCCTTCTGCGAGACAGCCTTTGTCTTATAAAGCTCGGCGGCCTGCATTGCCTTGTACTGGGCGTTTTTAAACTGAAAGTCGCGCTCTTTTATTTGCGCTGCGTCTCTTTTTGACTGCTCCTTAAGCATGCTCAATTGGAATCCGGCCGATTTCAACGAATTCTGAAGCGTGTCAACGGCGAGTTTGTAAGGGGCTTCAAAAACTGTAAAAAGCTTGGCTCCTTTTTTTGCCGGCTGATTATTGTTCACATAAATGTCAGTAATGTAGCCGGGCACCAAAGCCGACACTGGCCTGACGTTGGCAACGACAAATGCATTCTGAGTGTAAGGTCTTCTGTGAATCCACAGATACCAGCCAAAGCCCAAAAGGAGCAACAAAATGAACGAACAGATAGTTTTGTTCTTCGATATGAAATATTTGACGTTTGTCAGCATTGCCGCTCACCCCTGTTTTTTGCATTAAGTGATGATATAATCAAACCGCAAGTTTTCAAATAGCCAAAGCAAGGCAAGACGCCGCCTGAAAACCATGCAAATATGCCATTCTTCAAATATCCGGCCAGATATTGCGCTCTCATCTTTTGAATCCTGCGGCTTTGGAAAGTATTGTTCGGAGTGAGTGTTTTTATTGAAATTCAGATTTGCCAATAAGAAAGTCAAAATATGATTGAGAGTGATTTTTTATATATTTCGAAGCAGACCGGCATAGAGCAGGGACGCATCCGCAAAGTTTGTGACCTGTTTGAATCGGGGGCGACTGTTCCATTTGTAGCCCGTTACCGCAAAGAGGCAACCGGGGGCCTGGATGAAGTGGAGCTGATTAAAATCAGGGATGTGGCCGGCGACCTTGAAAAGCTTCATAAACGCAGGGCGAATATCCTCAAGTCTCTTCTTGAACGCGGCATCCTTACGACTGAACTGGAAAACAAATTTAATTCCACTTATTCGCTGAATGAACTGGAAGACTTTTATCTGCCATTCAAACAAAAACGAAAAACCCGCGCATCGGCGGCTCGCGAAAAAGGCCTTGAACCGCTGGCTAAATTCATTATCGCGCAGAAAAATGGCTTTATAGATTTGAAGCAGTTTGTCAATCCTGAAAAAGGCGTTGACGATGCGCCGGCGGCGCTCAGCGGAGCTATGGATATTTTAGCGGAGGAAATCAGCGAAAGCGCCGATATTCGAAAAGGGCTCAGGGATATTTTTCTAAAGAGAGGGCGGCTGGCATCAAAAGCAGTCAAAGCTAAAATTGAAGAAGCTTCTGTTTACCGTGATTATTTCGATTACAGTGAACCCGCAGGCCGCGTCCCATCCCACAGGGCATTGGCGGTCATGCGCGGTCATGAACAGGGCTTTCTGTCGATGCAGCTGCGCCCTGAAAAAGAAGATGCTCTCCGTCTAATATCCGGAGCGGTTATACGAAACAGGGCTTTCACATATTACAGACAGCTTGAGAAAATGATCGAAGACGCGTACACACGCCTGCTCATGCCGTCGATGGAAAATGAAAGCATCAATCAGTTGAAGCGCAAAGCGGACGAAGAAGCTATTGCCGTTTTTGTGTCAAATCTGAAAAAGTTGCTCCTTGAAGCTCCTTTAGGCCAAAAGCGAATTATCGCGGTCGATCCGGGTTTCCGAACTGGCTGTAAAACTGTTGTTCTGGACGCGCAGGGCAAACTGCTGGAACACTTTGTCATCCATCCTGAGAAAGGCGATGCCGCGGCAACATCCATTCTTAATTCATGCAGGAAATACAAGACTGAATCTGTCGCTGTGGGCAATGGCACAGCCGGACGTGAGACCGAGGACTTTCTGAGAAAAATTCTCCCTGTTGAAATTCCTGCAATAAGCGTAAACGAAAGCGGCGCGTCGATTTATTCCGCCGGCGAAGTGGCGCGCAGAGAGTTTCCGGACCTTGACCTGACTTTCCGCAGCGCAGCATCCATCGGACGAAGATTGCAGGACCCTTTGGCTGAACTGATTAAAATTGATCCGAAATCAATCGGAGTAGGCCAGTATCAACATGACGTTGATCAAGATAAGTTGAAAAAATCCCTTGACGACGCGGTCATGGCCTGTGTCAATTCCGTCGGCGTGGAACTCAATAGCGCAAGCATAGAACTGCTGTCTTATGTCTCCGGCCTGAATGCCAGACTTGCGGAAAACATTATTGCCTTCCGCAATGTAAATGGCCCTTTCAAGGGGCGTGACGCCCTTAAAAAAGTCAAAGGGCTGGGCCCTAAAGCGTTCGAACAGAGCGCGGGTTTTCTAAGGATAACAGGGGCGGCCAATCCGCTTGATTCGAGCGGAGTCCACCCTGAACGTTACGCGCTGGTGAAGACTATGGCAATGGGTCATGATTGCACGATTGCGGAGCTTATGGAAAAAGTGTCCGAGGGGATGCGGATAAGCCCGGAGCGTTATGTAAATGAACAGATGGGTTTGCCGACAATACAGGATATATTGAAAGAACTAGCAAAACCAGGACGAGATCCGAGACCGGAATTCAAAGCGTTTTCTTTTTCAGAAGATGTTCACTCAATTGAAGACCTGAGCATCGGCATGAAACTGCCAGGCATTGTCACAAACGTAACTAAGTTCGGGGCATTTGTGGACATAGGCGCGCACAATGACGGCTTGCTTCATATCAGCAAAATGGCAGACCGCTATATAAGCAACCCCGAGGAAGTGGTGTCAGTCAATAACCAACTCATTGTAACCGTAACGGAAATCGACCGCGACAGAAAACGTGTTTCCCTATCGCTGATAGATTGACTCCGCGCAGCGCAAAAATCCAAAGAAAAAGCCTTCCATAAATCCTGCGTTAGGCATCCATCATTATAATATAATTATATAAAAGCCGACGAAGTCGGAATAAAAACCGGACTTTGTCCGGACGCCATCCAGCGGCGGAATCGCTGGTCGGCAAAGCCGAAAGCTGTTGACATATAAAAAATTAGGCAATAGCACGCATGGCGCATTGAAAGTCTGCAGCTTGTTGGGATGCAAAGCAACAACAAGCTTTATTTCGTTGCCGCGACAGCTCCCTGGACTTTTGGCGGAGGCGTCTAATCCCTCAGTTAAGCTGGCGCGGCGACATCAAACAGCTATGGCTTTCGCCCTTGCCGAGCGCTCATGGCCGCGCGGCTAGCCAGTATTCCGCCCAGGCAAGCGTCCGGGGAAGCCCCCGAAGGCATGTTTTTACTTTAAAAAAACACTTTAACTGAGGGGTTGCCCATTTCGCCAATTGCGCGGAGATGTATTGTAGAAATCCCTGAACTGACGGTTGAAATTAGACAGTGTGGGATAGCCTGAACTTAAAGCTATGTCCAATATGGAGCGCTCGGTGTTCAGCAATAAAGACGAAGCCGCTTTCATGCGCATGTTTTTTATGTAAACAAGCGGCGCAAGGCCAGTGGCCGCATGAAAAAGCTTTCTAAAATTCGACTCGCTGCTATTGCACAAACCCGCCAATGCCTCCACTTCAAGAGGAGCATAATAATTGTCGGCTATAAATTCCAGCGCGGGCGTTATTCTTGCCAGCTTTTTCCGGTCGGGCTCAACGCCGGACGCCTTTTCTTTTCTGTCGGGCCACAGCCTGTGAAGCTTTATCATCAGGCTCCAGACAAGCGAACGGACAGCCGAGCGGTAGCCGTCTTTTTTTTCTTTTATTTCAACAATAATGTCCAATATCAAACGGCACACTTCAGGATGTCTGGCTCCACTTATAATGTTGTTGAAATCGGGACCGCTCAATGACAGCGTTTCCAGAAAGCGCTCATCGGACGGCACATAGCTGGCCAAAAGTCCGGCAGGGTCAAGATTCAGAAAATCCCACTTTGTTGTCGTCCCCTGACTGCCCCGCATTATATGCAATTCCTTTGTGTTTATCACCACCGCATCGCCAGGGACAAATAAAAGAATTTTGTTCTCCACAATAAACACGCCTGTCCCCTTGTGACAATAGCCTATTTCAAAGCAGTCGTGGACATGCGGAGGTATCAGCGAAGTTTCGGAGCGCGACGTTGTGTCAGGATTCGCAACCGGAAAGTCGGTATTCAGCCTTATCGGGGCATAATTGCCTTTTAACTCTGTTTTTGATTGAAATTGCATAGTTATTTTGCCAATAAAAGGAAGATTGACTTATTTCTTCAATATATAATTATATTTAGAACTTACAAGCAATATAGGAGAATGAATTATGAAAACAGCGGTTCTTACAACAAATGATTTTGAAATTCGCGAACAGGACATCCCAAAATGCGGAGCCAATGAAGTTCTGGTAAAAACATCGGCATGCGGCATATGCGAAGGCGATGTGTTCCAGCACAAAACACTTAAGGACGAAGAAAAACTGCTGGGGCACGAAGGAAGCGGCGTTGTTGAACGCGTGGGCTCCGAAGTAAAAGGTTTCGCGCCAGGAGACAAAGTAACCGCGCTTGGCGGGACGTACTCGGAATACTTTGCCTGTTCCCCGAATGCGCTAATAAAACTCCCCGACGGCCTGGAGCCGGAATCTGCCCTCGGCGAACCCATTGCCTGCTTTGTGCATGCCGCAAACAGATTCGGCATAAAAAAAGGCCAGAGCGCCGCAATCATCGGATGCGGATTTATGGGACTGGGCTGTCTCCAAATGGCTAAAATCCAAGGAGCGGAACGCATATGCGCCATTGAGCCGCTTTTATGGAGACGTAAAGTCGCCCAAAAGCTTGGAGCAACGGAAATGTATGACCCAACAGATAAAACGGCGGAGCAAATTCTTGAAGACCTCGGAGAATTTGACATTGTAATCGAAGCCGCCGGAGTGGCTCCGGTCATCGACATCTGCACCATGCTTGTAAAACAACACGGAAAAATTGTGCTGGTAGGCTACCACCAGTCAAACGACGGCATGCGGACTGTTGACATGAAAACATGGAACTTCAAAGCGATTGACGTTATAAATGGACATGTGAGGCGCGAAGACGAGAAACTGGAAGCCATGCGCCAAGGCATGGAATTGCTTCGCTCCGGCAAGCTCGAAATGGAGCCGTTGGTAAAATTCTACGACTTCGCCGACATCAAAACAGCCTTTAAGGATTTGATTGAAAGAAAAGAAGGCCTTTTCAAGGCAGTCCTGAAATTCTAATGAATAAAAAAAGACGCGCAAGAAAAACTTGCGCGTCTTAGCATTAAATGTGAATTCTTATTTTGCATTTCTAGCGCATCTAAATCCGATAGTGCAGCGCCTTAAATCTGTTTTAAGAAAATTATAAAAGCTGACTCTGCAATCAGTGGGATTGCTGTGCCATGCTCCGCCGCAAATCCTGCCTTGCTTGAAAGGAAATGTTTCATAGCCTTCGCACCATTCCCACACATTTCCGGTCATGTCAAACAGACCGTAATAATTTGGGAAATACGAGCCAGCCTTTACCGCTCCTTCGTCAAACTCCATGCCAATTCTGCCGTTTGCGCGCCACCAGACATTGCCCCAGGCATATTTGAAATATTCCGGTCCGGCCGCTGCTTTTTGCCATTCGCTCACTGTTGGAAGACGATAGCCATTTTTGGAAAGATCCGCATTGGACATGCGCCCTTTTTTGTCTTCTGAATACACAGAGTCAAGTCTTTCCTGAGCGCTGCGCCAGTTGCAATATTTTTTGACGTCTGCCATGGAAACATTTGTGACTGGCATGCTGTCGCCTTGGGATAGCTCGCTCCGCTTATGTTTGGGGTCAAACTTTTCATATTCTTTGTTTGTCAGTTCAAATTTATCCAGATAAAACTTGTCCACAAAAACTTCTTTTTCTGTCATCTCATCGGGAAGGCGCCCAGCGGTCATTTCTGCGCGTGGAAGCTTCATCTTAAACTTTCCTGCTGGAACTTCAATCATTCCTTCGGGAACATTATGACGGTCATTTGCGATGAACCACTTTAGGGCATTGGACACAAACTTGTCCTGTTCCAATGGGTCAAAAGCAAAGTAGACGCTGCTTGTGTCATTTGTCGCAATAATGCCGGGATATGATAGTTCACCGTCTGTCACATACGCCAGCGCGTCCGCTCCGTGAAAGACATCCGCCTTGACCGCCTGCTTGCCTATTTTATTTATATCAATGCCTTCCAGCAATGGATGCTTTTTGACAAAAGCCAGCTTATTGCATGGGACAAATTTGAGCTTGTATCTTGCCCATGCTTCATCAAACATGCATTGGCTTCGAGTCTGTGCGTTTTCGTTCGCAAACATTTGAACGCCGGAATTTGCCAGCTCATCGGAATTCATGCTCCAATGGGGCTTGTGATGACCTGGAGAAGCCAGTTCTAGCACTCCATTTTGAGGGCGATGTTTTCTAAGGAAATTCGCATAAGGCTTCACGTAATAATGGCTCCACACATATTCTCTGAACTTGCGAAAATCTTCAGAGCGCATTGTCATTTCTTTGCCTGGAAACAGTTTCTTAAACAACTTTTTGCATGCGGGGCAAAAACAGTGATTAATTTTAATATTTGGCTCATCCAGACTTATCCCATTAACATATGGATGCTTTGCAAATAATTTTTCAAGAATATCAAAGTTGTATTTGTATCCTTTGCCTCCTCTAACAGGACAAATTATTTCTACAGTTTTGCCCATGGAATCCACTTTGCACTCTTCTGGATGTTTGGCGCAATATTTACGGCTTACCCCCCTTTCTGGAAAAACATTTATCCAGCTTTGTATCCCTCTTTTTTTCAATTCAGGAACAAGCTTGTCCAAAAAATGCTCTCGCATCATGGTAACGTGCCCTTTTTTTGAATCCGGCTTATAAAAACGGTCAATATAAGAAAATTGTGCTGTAAAAATATTTATTCCAGCATCTTTACATTCTTTGGCAAGCGCTTCGGCATTGGTGTCTCTTATTTGCGTATGCCGTGGAATAAAATACGCAATTTGTGGGGTAAATGGCAAATTTTTAAGCATGAAGCTTTTTCTGCTTTTCCACAAAGGCGACATTGTTGTAATATAACTCATTTCCTTTTTGAAGTCAGCCAGTCTTGTTCCATGAAGCACCCCTCCGTTTTCTTTAGACACATCCATTCTTCCGCTTGCTTGTTCTAAGGCCGCTGAAATTGTAAAATAGCTCATCCCCGACGCGCCATTTTTCATTGCTGTTTCGCAACGTTTTATGAGCCATGCGCCACGTCGCTTGTCGACTTCTTTCCTTTTGAATTCTTCAGGAATGCGCAAAAAATATTCCACCCCTACAGTGTTTATGTATGTGCCTGCACAAAGAGTGTTTGTCAAATAGAACTTTCCATTTTTTGAATCGTAGCCTGCTCCTTCTGTTGCCAAAAGCTTGCCGCCTTTGTCCAAAAAATCTTTAATTACAGGAATATATTTTTTAGCTATTGAAGCATTTGCTATAACAAGAACAGATACGCCAGGCAGTCCTTCCTCTATTTCTTTTGGAGTCAGGATTTTTACATTATTGCAGCCAGCCTTTTTAAAAGCATCAATCCATTTTTTACTTTGTTTTCCATTCAATACTCCTATGGAAAGAGAGCCCATATCCTGCGTTAAAGCAGGCGGGTTGACTTTTTCTAAAATGGGCTTGAGAAAAGCTTCATTTACCTTCGTCAGTTGCTCCGCTGACATTGTTTTTTCCAGAACAAGCCCATCGGGTCCTTGGCGCCATTTGCTGTCAGAGCTTCCGAGAGGAGAGCCTATGTAAAAGCCCGATGTTCTTGTTTTTTTAATTGGAGCTTTGCTTGCCAGCCAACGCACTCCGTCAAGCAAAATATGCCGCTCTGCGCCGCTTGGAATTTTTTCCAGACCGCTTTCAGGATCAAATCCCGTCAACATGCCATTCAGAAATACTCTGCCTTTTCCAAATGGACCAACCAAAACTGCTGGCTGAGTCATTAAAAGCTTTTTGCTTTTTGCGTCAGCTCTAATTCCCATTACAATATCATGTCCATCTTTTCCTCTTCTAAAAATGGAATAATCAGTATGTTGTTGCCTGAATACTTGATTTGGAATGGATATGTTTGGAGCTGCATTTTTTGTGATAGGATGCCCTACGTTCATTGCCATTTCGCGCCCGGGCAAAACACGATATACTGTCCCTATTTCCGGGAAAAGATTCCATTTATAATGCCGCTTTGCCGCTGGAATAGTGCAGCCTGCAGTTTCGTGCATCGCCATGACTCCATGCCCATCTTTTGCCCATTTTCTGACATTTTCTTTCCAGCTTTCAGGCTGGTAGTCTGTTTTGTTCCAAGCTTTTTTTGTAATAATAAGAACATTAAAGTTTTTTAATTTTTCAGGGGTCATTTTTGAAATATATTCTGGTTCAATATCGGGCGTTTCCCTTAACGCGTCATAAATTCCTGCCTCACCAAAAGTTTTTATTCCCTCTGGGTCTTCCTTGTAAATTGCGACTCTAATTTTCTCTGCGCTGAATCCTGAAATTGTCAGCATTCCCACACATGCGGAAAGAATAAACTTCTTTATTTTTGCCATGCTTTTATCTCCTGTCTAAAATAATTTATGCTTAATTTTTTACTATTTTATAATAAATTCTGTTAACTTGTCAGCAAAATACTTGTGTCCTTTATAGTTTGGATGCGCCATTCCTTTCATGTATTCGCCAAATTTGACTTTCCCTATCTTTTTGAATTCTTTTTGGATATCGCATACAGGAATATTTCTTTCTTTTGCTACTTGTCTTGTCATATCGGCATAGTCGTCCATCATCTCAAATCGATGGAATAGACCTGGAATTGTGGGAATTAGCAATATCGCCGTTTTGCCTCTTGTTTTAGTTGTCACAGCATCGATATATCTTTCGAGAGAGTTTTTGAAAACTTCAGGAGAATAGGCTGCACTTTTATTGTTGTAGCCTATCATATAAGTGATCAAGTCTGGTGTTTTGTCTGCAAAATCGCGATTGACCCAAGCTATTGAATGGTCAGTTCTGGCTCCGCCTACGGCGCGGCTTTGGACTGTTATGTTTTCTCTTTTGAAATGCTCTCTTAATTTTTTCTGGAGAAGATTTGCATATCGCTCCTTATCTGGATTTTTGAGTCCTGTTCCTGCTGTGATTGAGTCGCCAAGACAGAAAATTACGACATCCTTTCCTTTTTTTAGAAGCTCAACGACTTCTGTAAATTTACGTGGCTTATATTTTTTGCCGCTCTCTTTCCCATTAGGTATATCTTCTATCAATTCCACTTGGTCAATGCAATATGTGAATTTGGGAATTCTGGAGTTGCGATGGGTTATTTTCCATCTGTCTCCAAAACCGATAGTCGAAATTCCGCTTGGCGGCAATCCGCCTCTGCTTCCAATGAGTTGGGTAATGTCTCCCTTCGGCGTAAATTGATTGAAAGGGACAGATATTTTTTCCCATTCCTTGTTTTTTACTGGAAAATAATAGATGTATCCCCACCCCCAATTGCCGCCAAGACTTATGCTTCCCCATTGATTTGAGCCATCGCCTTTTACCCAAAATGAAATACCCTTGTATTTTTTGTCCCAATCAAGTCTTTTAGTCCAGTCGCATTTGTAGGTTTTTTGAAAAAGAGCTGGCGTGTTTATCTGCAACGCTCCTTCACCTACTGCCGCATCTGGAGCTTTTTCAGGAATAGATTTATATCTCATTTTTTTCCAATTTTCAAGAGTTTCAAAATCTTCCAGAATAGCTCCATAAAAAACTTGTTGAGCACATAGCAAAATTACAGCTCCAATCAATGATTTTTTAAGCATTATACTTCATCTCCATTTTCCTTATTTTAATTTTAGAAATAATCTCCATCCTGATTGCATCCGGCTTGCGTTTTAAAGCCTTTTATTCCGTTGTCTATCAATTCACTCCGTCCACAGCCATCCACATGTCCGTCGGCAAACAATGCATTAGCCTTGTTCATGTGTCTGGTATGAATTAATTTAGTAGCTGCGGAGTAAGCCCAAGCAAAAGGACTGGCATAGTACCATTGGGTTTCGCTTCCCAACCTGGCGGAATCACCTATTAAAATGAATTCTGACGGAGAGTATTTATTTCCACGCAAAACAGCCGGAAAAGCTCCATTTACAAAATACTTTATTTTACGCCCAAAAATGTTCCAGCAACCAGCTCCGCTTACGGATCCTCCAGCGGTCACCATTCCATAATATTGGTTTCCTATACCTGGCGGGACGACAGGATAACTCGGACAATTAAGCACTGTGTGTTGTCCGGGTTGAAGTGGTTTATTCGGAATATACCCGCCTTCTTTCAGTGAATCTGCCCAAATATAACTTGCGCCCGAAACCAAGGTAGGCGCCAAACCCTGATTGTCGCTTGCATAACTGATTACAGCCAGGCCGATCTGTTTAAGATTGCCGCGACACTGAATGCCTTTCGCTCTCGCTTTCGCCTGGCTCAATGCAGGAAGAAGCATGCTGGCAAGGATCGCTATAATGGCGATTACAACGAGGAGTTCGATAAGTGTGAATCTTTTGATTTTCATTATTGCTCTCCATAAAAGGCGCATGAATTTCCTGCTACAAATTCTGGTTGCATTACTATTTCTATATTTTCAGAATCTTTATGTTCCAATTTTTTCAATAAAATGCCAACTGCCATCTCCGCCATTTTATCAACAGGCTGTTCCACGCATGTAACTTTGCCCATGTCTTGCGGCAAAATCATTTTGTCAAAGCAAACCAAAGAAACGTCTTCAGGAATTTTTAAGCCAAGCTCATTTATATTTTGAATAATATTTGATGCCAATCCTCCGCTTCCCACAAATACGGATGACGGTCGGTCTTTTTTTTCAAAAATTGCTTTGATCTTTTTTTTCAATTCGCTTCTAAACTCTTCAGGCTCCAATAAATTATCTGACTCACAAATCCAATCCTCTCTTCGCTTGAGATTATATTTTTTATGCGCGTCTTTATATGCCTGATATCTGCGTTGAGCGTATATTATTTGCTGGACGCGTGAGGCGGCAAAGGCAATTTTTTTATGGCCCATATGGACAAGAGTATCCATCAAGCGCATAGCTCCACTGTAATGGTCACATGAAATATAATCCAATCCCATATTCGGAATATCGGCATTGAAAAGAAGAACTGGAAAGCCGGCGCATTTGACTTCCTGTATTTTTTTTATTTCAGAATTGCTTGCGCTAAGCCATATTATTGCGTCAATATTTTCCTTGTGAAGGTATGAGCTGAGCGAACAATTTTCCGCTTCAAAAGCGCCTTTGAGAATATATTTGATCTTTACCGGCTTGTTAAACGCTCCCGCGCTTAGTCCATTTAGAATAGCTCCATAATACGGATCTTCATCATGATAAGTCCTGTATGGAAAAACTCCTATTGTAAAAGCAGTTGTTTCCGCGCTTGAAGAAAATGTATCTCGGGCATCTTCTCCATTTATGATGCGTCCGCGAGTGCTGTCGCAGGAAATTATGTTTTTCTCTTCAAGCATTTTCAATGTCGCGCGCGCAGTTCCGCGGCTGACGGCGAATTCTTTTGCCAGCTTGTTTTCGGAAGGCATAAGCGTTCCCGGCCGGAATTCGCCGGATTTAACCTTGTCTTTGAGCGCTTCCGCCAACTGCCTATATACTGGAGTTGAAGCTTTTTTGTCCAAAATTGCTGTCATTGAAAATCTCTCATTATAAAGCTTGTACAGAACTAGTATAGAACAAGACTTTTGATTTGTCAAGACAAAAAGTGTTTTTCTGCCTTGAGCAGGAAATTAAAAGCATCAAAAAAACAGAAATTTTGACAGAAGATCAGGATTGGCTGAGTTTATCGTCACAAGAATTATAGGGGTAGGGAAGACATTCCATATCGCCTTTGCCGATTGACTTGGCGATGCACGTTCCTATGGTGTTTATGTAGCGGAAACTGTCAGTGCTTATTGAGCACAAAAAGAGCATTGAGGTAGCCAGGCGCAAGATCATTGATGAATCCCATACCCTGAAGGCGCATTTCTTTTCGCCCGAAACAATGCGCCAGTCGTTTTTCGGGGATAAAATTTTGCCTTTGCTGTCCATCAAAGCGAATTCGCCAATCAATTGGACAATGCTTAAATCTATATTCCAATTGGCAGCGAGCGCCTGAGCTATGGCGCATATGATAAAGTCAGCCCCAACCAGCTCGTCCAAAACGATTCCAACACAATAGTAGTCAGCCTCAATATCGTCGCGCAAAGAAACGGCAAAGCCGCATTTCTGCATGAAATAGGCAAGCTTTTCAAGCGAAGATGGATGGTATTTCTTCATTCCGGCAGACAACTCTTTCCATAACTGAAAAAGATTCTCTTCCGAATCATTGTCGTACCACTGCAAATGAAGCTCCATAAGAGACTTTACAAGCTCAATCTTGTCGCTCTGCAGGTTCATTGTCAGGTCTTTTCTGTGGCGCCTGGTGGTGAGTATCGACTGAATCTGATGAATGCGCTTGCGCAATTTTGAGTTGTCGCTTTCCTGCAATCCGCTAAGAAGACCGCCGAGATCTTCAGGGTCTTCGCGCAAGAGTTCAGCCATAACCATGCTTGCAGACTGCTGACTGTCATCGTCAAGCAGTTTAATTAAGCATTCTATTTTCTTTTTGTTCATTGTCATTTTTATTTTGTTGGAAACTCGCCTTTCAAAGCATTGGACGCTATAGACTTAACATCATCCTGAAAATCTGAATTGATAATCCATTTTAAAAAACCAGGGTTTTGAACTGCTATCGTTTTCAATAAAGCCCCTGAATTCTTGCCAAATCCCACTATCACTTCATCTTCCCTCCATTTAAATCTTCCAGAAGCATCGACCCACGACGGATCTGACATATCGCAGAATTCGTGCAAGCCTTGAACATTTTTCGGCAATTCCGGATATTTTTCCAATTGTCCAGCAAAAACCTCCATTGTAGCCAGAGTGTCGGCCTCGGCGCTGTGCGCGTTCTCCAATTCTTTGCCGCAGAAAAACTTATACGCGCCCGACAAGGTTCGCGGAGCCATTTTGCAAAATATGTTAAAAGCATCAACAATCCGCCTGTTTTCCGTTGAAAACTGCAAGCCTGCGCGGCTGAATTCTTTGATCAACACCGGAATGTCAAATCTGGAAATATTGTACCCGCCAAGATCACAATCCTCCAAATAAATGTAAAAGTTCTTGGAAATAGCCTTAAACACGGGAGCGTCCGCCACATCTTCATCAGTTATCCCATGAATGTCGCTGGATTCCTTCGGTATATGCATTTCAGGGTTGATCTTTCTGGTTTTTATCACTTGTTCTCCTGACGGAGAAATTTTGATGACCGAAATTTCAACTATTCTGTCTGTCTGTATATTTGTGCCAGTCGTTTCCAGGTCAAAAAAGACCAACGGCCGGTCGAGTTTCAAATTCAACATTACAAATTGCCACTTTCTGCAAAAAACTTTAAGATTTTCTGTTTCTAATAATTCCAAGCCTATTCTACATTACCGGCAGGCGATTATCAACCTGAATGCAAGTTTTTGAGCTGGAATTTTGCCGGAGTTGCGCCGGAAATTTTTTTGAACTGTTTGTGAAATGCCTGAACATCCGGATATCCAAGCATGAAGGCAATGTCTTTTGATATATAATTGCCGGAAATTAACATTTCTCCGGCGCGCTCTATTCTTCGCCTTATCCTGTATTCTTCCATGGATATCCCCATTTGCCGCTTAAATAGCCGCCTCAATTTGGAGTAGCTAACACTCAACTTCTCAGCCACATCCGGAACAGCAGAACCTTTATCCAAATCATTCCCCAGAATTTGACAAGCCTTTTCCACCAATTCTCCTCCTGAAGATTTGCCAGACTCCATATACTTGCCGTTCATCATATTATAAATAAATATCTGGGCCTTAAAGACCCACTCTATCAATTTAGCCTCTGGCTTCTCACGCAATTCATCTGCAAGATCAAGATATTCCCTAATAATATTTCTGTTCAATCCTGCGTGGATGACCACGGGCATGTTTAGCGGCATGGCGCGCGTCTCGCGAAAAAGCTCAAATGCGTTTGCGGGAACAGCTATAAAAGTTGAGATGTGCTTCCCTTTGTGAAAAGTTATTGAATGCTCTTTCCCAGGCTTGCGCTGGATCAATGAGCCGGGGCTGAAGTTGAATGCCCCATCATTGTCGCGATATTCGCCTTCTCCCTTAACAACATACACCAGCGCATATTCACTCTGCGCATAATTTATTGTTTTTTGAGCGTCAGCCATAAACACAGAAGTCCCGCAGCGCAGCTTTGCCTGAGACCCGGATTCACTCAAGCGCAGCGCGTGTTTGCGCGAAAACGATTCAAAATTAAATTCGTCCATAATCAAATTTTACCATTTTTATATCAAATTTGACAATAATATAACTATTGCTAAGTCAATGTTATATATATATAATATAATTATAAAATGTCAAATTAAACAATAATGAGGTTTTCAATGACTGCTGCAAAGAAACGACCCAATGTAATAGTTGTGCTCAATGACGACCATGGACAATGGGCGCTCGGATGCTACGGCAACAAGGAGATAAGAACCCCCAACCTCGACAGGCTGGCCGCAAGAGGCATGCGCTTTGACAATATGTTTTGCGTATCCCCGGTATGCTCCCCCGCTCGCGCCTCACTTATGACAGGACGCATACCCTCGCAACACGGAGTTCACGACTGGATTGCCGATGGAAACGCCAAAGACGGAGCAATTGACTACCTGGAAGGACAACTTGCATACACCGATTTGCTTTCAGAGAACGGATACACATGCGGAATAAGCGGAAAATGGCATTTGGGCAACAGCGTCAAGCCTCAAAAGCATTTCGACCATTGGTATGTCCATCAAAAAGGGGGCGGCCCATATTATAATGCGCCCATGTATCGCAATGGAGAGCTTGTCCATGAAAAAGGATACATCAGTGATGTCATAACTGACGACGCTCTGGAATTTATGCGCAAAGGATCCAACAAAGACAATCCGTTTTACCTGAGTGTGCATTATACAGCCCCGCATTCGCCATGGAAAGACAGCCATCCTCAAGATATTGTCGACTCATATGACGACTGCCCGTTTGAGACATGCCCTCAAGAGCCCAAACATCCTGACGCCACTTCATTGACAGACAATTGCCTGGGCAATCGTGAAGAGCTTAAAGGTTATTTTGCGGCGGTCACGGCAATGGATATGAACCTTGGACGGATGCTTGACGAACTGGAAAAGCTGGGAATAGAAAACGACACACTGGTGTTTTTTACAAGCGACAACGGCTTTAGTTGCGGTCATCACGGATTCTGGGGAAAAGGCAACGGCACATTCCCGTTAAATATGTATGAGAACTCCGTCAAAGTCCCGACAATCATCAGTCATCCTGGCGTCATTCCTGAAAACTCTGCCTGCGACTCACTTTTGAGCCACTATGATTTTATGCCGACACTTCTTGACATTCTGAACATCAAAAACCCTGAATCTGACAAACTTCCCGGAAAAAGCTTTCTGCCTGTTTTGGAAGGCAAAGAAACGGAAATAAGGGAAAACGTAGTTATTTACGATGAATACGGCCCTGTCAGAATGGCGCGCACGAAAGATTGGAAATATATCCACCGTTATCCTTACGGCCCTCATGAACTTTACAATTTGACGGAAGACTCGGACGAACGCGTCAATCTTATTGATGATCCAGAGTGGAACGAGAAAAGGGAATCTCTCAAATCAATGCTTTACGAGTGGTTTGACGAGTACGTGAATCCAAAAATTGACGGAGCGCGCGAAGGAGTGACGGGCAGTGGACAACTGAATTTGGCTGGACCGGCCGGGAAAGGCAAACAAGCATTTGCCATCAAAAATAGCTGACAAGACAAAAAAGGGCTCGCTATGCTTTTTATTCAGTCTTCCCCGATGTCCTCGTTCCAAAGTTCGGGCTTGTCCTTTATGAACTCGCTCATAAGCTTGACGCATTTCTCTGATTGCAAAACATTAAGCTCTACGCCTCTTGAACGCAGAAGCTCTTCCTCTCCCATGAATGTTTTGTTCTCGCCTATTACCAATTTGGGGATGCCGTAAAGAATAATTGCGCCCGAACACATGGGGCACGGCGACAATGTTGTGTAAAGAACGCATTCTTTGTAAACATGCGCGGGCTGGCGCCCTGCATTTTCCAGAGCGTCCATCTCGCCATGCAGAATTGCGCTTTCTTTCTGAATGCGGCGATTGTGGCCTCTTCCGATAATTTTGCCGTGATGAACAATGACAGAGCCTATGGGGATTCCGCCTTCAGCCAAACCTTTTTCGGCTTCCTTGTAAGCGGCTGTCATAAATTTGTCCATGACATGCCTACTTTCCTTTGTCCTTGCCTTTAGTCTCAATCTTAATCTCTTTGCCGGACAATTGCTCAAGTTGAGCTTTCAATATTTTGGACAAAGCAGGCGGATAAGATTTCAGACAGTTTTTTGTGACAATATTTTTTATTTTTCCAAATGGGGCTAGGGCGGTTCTCTTTTCGCTGCCTGACTGATCCCGCTGATAACGCTCGTAAACAAGCTTTGCGAGTTTTTCATGCGCGCTGGCAGCTTCTATATCGCCGTATGCCAAATAATAACAACTTCTGTAAAGAAGACCGCTCACAATATCGTTTGCCTGTTTCATTGTTGCTGTTTTTACATCTTCGGTCCATTCTTTTAGCACAAATCTGTTTAAATTGACTTTATATTGCCTGTTGTTCGGGAATTCCTTGCTTAGCATCTTCAAGTATTCCTTCGCTTTTTTATAATTTCCAAATGTGTAAAGAACAACAACCGCGTCTTTCATAAAGTTTTCTTTGGCGGAAATAAAGCTTTTTGATTTGTTTCTTTCATAGGCTTCCTGATAAGTTTTCAAAACAGCCCCGATAACCTTCAAATTCGGAACAGTTATAATGCTTTCAAAATTGTCCTTGTCCACCATAAGGAGCCTGCCCCCTTCAAAGGCGTCTTTCAGGGACTGCGTTATCATTCTCTCAAGGGAAATATCGGCATTTTCAGGGCATCTTTCCAGGCCGAGAGTGGCCCAATAAATAGCGTGCGCCTCTGGCAGCCTCCAGTCCAAAGCTCCGTATTTTTCGTTGATTTTAAGTATCAACCTTGGCTGAAGCTTAAATTCCAGCCTTAGCCATTCAGCCCTGAAAAAGCTTGTTATAAGCCTGTCCAGTTCGGGATTGTTCAACAATTTAGTGAATTTCTCCGGCAGCTTCTCTTCTTTTTTGAAGGCCTCAAAGAGTTCATCTATCGACTTGAATCCCGAATCTTTGAGAGCACTCCAGAAAGGCGAGCGCGCAGGAAACTCTTTCCTAAAATCTTCCATGTTCTTCGGTGCGGCGGCAAGTTCGCGCCAATTGGGCTCGGAGCCGCCGAAAGGCTTCATCAAGGCAATGGCCATCTGGTTTTTGTAATAGCGGTTCGCGTCGTCCATGATATTGCCAACTTTATGCTGATATATCCAGCCCAACTCTTTGTAAAGCAATGGATCGGACGAATTGTACTGAATAGCCTCGTCCCGTATAAGCTCTATTCCCTGTTTAACCCAGCGCCAACGGTCGGCAAATGAAGAGCATGTCACGGAAATATTATAAGCCATGTTCCATGCCAAATACGCGGTGGCGCCCGAAAACCTAGGCTGAAGCTTTGTTATCCATGAGGCCAACTGCACCATCTCGTAATAGTTTCCCTCATCCTGCAAGGCTATGGTTCTAAGCCACAGCAAGTCCGCCAGCAGCCCCCTGAAGCTTCCCAAAGCGACAGTTGTGAACGCAACGATTGGCGGCGCGTTCTTTACAGGGTCTGTGTCGGTAAGTTTTTTCTCGATTATAATGCTGTTCATCTTTTTCTGGACAATTCCGATTCCGCTCAAAAGCACAACCGAGGTCAGGATGACGCAAAAAAACATAAAGCATGATTTTGATTTGTTCATTTTTTAACCACCAATCCCAGTTCCCTGCGCCAGTAGAGCCAAATTCCAAGCAGAAAAAGAGGAGCCCCCCTGCACACAAGATATTTAATAAAAATTGCGCCGATGTACGAGAATTCTATCAATTCTCCATTTGCTACAAGGGGCGAAACTTCAAAACTCTGCATTGGAATTATCACCATCAAAAGAAACTTGCTCACGTAATAACCCAGATAATCGCCAAAACCCAATCCTGGCGTGTCTATTCCTGAACCCGCGAGAAAACTGGCAAAACTGCCGAACAGCAAATATGAGATGACCACAAAAATAGCGGTTGGCATTGAAAGAAAAGACGCTACGGCGCAGGACAGCCCGGCAAGCAGAGTCAACTGCATCATAACAACCATTATTGCGCGGCAATAGTTCCAGAAAAAACTTGTGACTTTTATCAGGAGCTTGGGGCCGTCTGCCACCTGAAAGAAAAGCGTTTTCTTCTGGGGGTCAAAATTGGAAAAGGACAAAACCACTTCGCCATCGGGCGAAATAATAGCCGGATTCAAAATGATTTCATTGAATGTCCCGCACATTATTTTTTCCGGTAAATATGTCCTGGGCTCCCAATACTCTTTATATTTAACCTTTTCCTTCTTGTCGACTTTGGCGTCTTTTTCAGTTTCCGCATTTTTGTCTATGGTAGTGATTCGAACTCCCCACATTCCATAGGTGGCCCTCTGGTCTTTTGAAGAAACCTTGCCTATATAGGCTCTGTACCTCAAATAAACCGGGAAGCCCTTTTTCATGTCTGTCGGCAAACCTTCGTATTTCCATACGTGCGCCAGACGCGGGCCATATTTGATCTCGCCCATGCTGGCTATTATTTCTTTTCGTATTTCCTGCTTTATCTTGCCTTCTACTCCGGGACCCTTGGGCATTTTTCCAATTGTTCTGGCCAATTGGACTTTTCTTGCATATTCTTTATTTACCATTTCATTAATGTCTAAAAGCACAGGATAGAAGACTCTTCTTCCCACAAGCACTTCGTTTTCAATTTTCTTTTTTTCCTTTTCGGGAAATTTTTTGCCATGGAACTGGTATTGAATAAAGCCATAAACAACAATGGAAGATATTATGAGCAAGGCAAAGTTGATGAGCATTATCCCAATGCATTTGCCGAACCATATTTTAAGTCTGGAAACAGGTTTGGTCGCCACCATGTGAAGTTGATAGTTCTCCATGTCCCTTGTCATTGAAAAGCAACTAAGCCAGATTGTGGACATTGCAAGCATAAATGAAATAACGCCAAGGTTGTACTTGAGGGATATTTGTATATAGCCATAGGCGGTGCCGTCGCCGGAAATAGTGTTTGGCAGCAAAATAACGCAAATAATCAGCGTTGCCAGCAACAACTGAAAGATATGCGACCTCAAGGCCGACTTGCATGTCAATTTAATTATTGAAAAAAGAGATATCATTTTATCAGCAAAATCCCAGGCGCAAAGCCTTTTTGTCTTTAAAAAAAAACCGCGTCAGTCTCCCAGAAGATGCTTCAGCTTTTCATCGACTTCTTCGAGTTCTTTCTTTTCTTTTTTATCGTATTCGGTCTTTTCTTCCGCTTCGGATTTTTCTTCAGGCAATGCTTCGGCCTCTTCATCGGAAATGGAAGCAAAATCTTTCAGCTTTTCTGTTCTGACTTTTTCTTCTTTTTCCACAGCCAGTCTATTTTTTACTTTCTCTGCCTCGCGCGCTTTCTCTTCCTCTTCCTTTGCAATGTCCTCTTCGGATGGCTGTCCAACAAGATCCTTCAGCACGGATTCCGTGGGTGACTCTTCTTTCTTGAGGTAGTTCGCTATTTTTCCGCCGCTTACAACACCGGCTGTTTCAACTTCAGACTTGGCGCGCGAAATAACTTCCAGGAAGAAATTTTCGAGAGATTTGCGCGGATGCTCCACTTGAAAATCTTCGCCCTTAAGGTTTTCTCTAAGTATTTTAATAACCTTCTCTGTAACTTCAGGCTTAAGCAAAGGCGTTTTGATAGAGCTTTCTTCCGGGATGGTCAACAATTCATCAAGAGTTCCGGTGGCTCTTATTTTGCCGCCATAAAGAATGATGACTCTGTCGCATATATCCTCGACATCGCTTAAAAGATGACTTGTGACAAGCACTGTCTTTCCGCGTTTCTTTAATAGCATGATAAGGTCTTTCACCTCTTTGCAGCCAAGGGGATCGAGACCCGAAGTAGGCTCGTCAAGAATAAGCAGAGAAGGATCGTTGACCATTGCCTGCGCAAGGCCAATTCTCCGCGCCATGCCCTTTGAAAATTCGCCGACTGGACGATTGCGCGCATGGGAAAGCCCCACCATGTCCAGAAGCTGCTCGCAACGGCTTTTTCTTTCAGCGGCGGAAAGATTAAACAGCGCCGCAAAGAATTCAAGAGTCTCGGCCGCGCTCAAATATTTGTATAAATAAGTTTCTTCCGGAAGATATCCCATCAATTTTTTAGTTTCGACATCGCGGGGGGATTTCCCGAACACAGTCAATTGCCCGGCTGTCGGATAAAGAAGTCCCAAAAGCATTTTTACAGTTGTCGATTTCCCCGAGCCGTTCGGACCCAAAAGTCCGACCACTTCGCCTGGGTAGATTTGAAAATCAATGTCGTTTACAGCTTTTGCCTTGGGGCGGTTCCAGAAATCGCGAAATTCCTTGCTCAAGCCGACAGCGTTAATTACAGGTTTAAGATTAGTTCCAGCCATTTTCCCTGTTCATCCCGTTAAGTTATGGTAAAGACGAAGCCACTCTGTTTTCCTTAAGCGTCAATTCTTCGCCGGTTCTTACAAGCCTTGCACTGTTGAACAATATTATTATAGTGCTCAAACTGTGCAGGATAGCGGCGGTAATCGGGGACATCCATCCGAAAACCGAAAGAATTATGCCGCCGAAAACAAACAACATTCCGACAAACAGGTTCTGATTTATAATGACTCTGGATTTGCGGGACAGCGAAACCAGCATTGGAATGCGTCGCAAATCATTGGTCATAAGAGCAATCGAGGCGCTGTTTACGGCAATGTCGCTGCCTATCGCGCCCATGGCGATGCCGAGGTCGCCGGCTGCCAGAGCGGGCGCGTCATTCACGCCGTCACCAACTACAGCCACTGTAGAAATTCTCTTGATGCGCTCCACATATTCAACTTTTGTTTCAGGCAGGCATTCGCTGCGGTATTCTTCTATGCCCAGAATTTTGGCCACATTGACAGCCACAGATTCGCGGTCACCTGTAACCATGGCGCATTGCTTTATTCCAAGCTCCTTGAGTTCGCGAATGGTTTCGCGCGATTCTTTGCGGACTTTGTCCTTAAATCCTATCCAGCCAAGAACCTTTCCGTCAAAGGCCACATACACCAGACTCATGCCGGCCTGGCCTTCTTCCGCTTTTTTTCCAATTGGCGCTTTTATTCCAAGCGATTCCAGCCATGCGGCGCGGCCTACATAGCAACTTTTCCCGTCAATTTTGCACTCCACGCCTTTGCCATGCGCTTCATTGAAGCCCGTTGCTTCTTTAAGCTTGACGTCAGCTTCTCCGGCCAGAACCATGAGAGCCTTTGCCGTCGGGTGATTGCTGTGGCTTTCCGCCGAAGCGGCTATCATAAGAAGCTCAGCGGCTCCAGATGATTCCATGGGTTCAAGACGCGAAACGGAAAGAATGCCGTCAGTAAGCGTTCCGGTTTTGTCAAAAACAAATGCCCGAATTTTAGCGGCAAGCTCAAGATGGCTCACATCCTTTATAAATATGCCGAGTCTGGCCGCCGCTGCGACTGCAGCCACAACCGCCGTCGGAGTGGCAAGAACAATGGCGCAGGGGCAGGCTATGACCATCAAAGTAATGACGCGGTTCATATCGCCATTGGAAAACCACCATGTGACTCCCGCAATCATCAATATAGTAGGGGTGTAATAACCGGCATAACGGTCGATTATCCTTACAATCGGACTCTTTGTTTTTTCGGCGGCAAGGATCATTTCCTTAACTTTGCCAAGTGTGGTGTCTTCTCCGACTTTCGTCACTTTTACTTCAAGGCTTCCGGTAAGATTTTGAGTTCCGGCATAGACTTCATCCCCGCTGGATTTGTCCACTGGGAGCGATTCACCGGTAATTGACGCCTGATTGACGGTTGTTTCGCCTTTAATGATTTCGCCGTCAATAGGGAAATTTTCCCCGGGGCGCACTCTCACAATATCGCCAACCTTAAGCTCCATCACATCCACTTTTTCTTCGCCATTGTCAGTAATTCTGCTGGCAATATGCGGAGTTAGCTTAATAAGCCCCTCTATGGAGCGCTGAGCCCCGCTGGCTGTTCTGGATTCTATAATGATTGTTATCAGCAGGAAAAAGGCAATGATTCCGGCTGTCTTGAAATCTCCTCCGGTAAAGGCGGCGAGAATAGCCAGAGCAACAAGCTCATTCATATAAACTCTGCCGTTGTAAAGGTCCTTGATCGCCGTAAGGATAATAGGCAAAGCAAGAATAAACGCTCCAATTATCGCGCTCAACTCATATGAAAATGCTTGATCCGGAAATTTCCACATCAGCAAATAGGAGTTTAATATAAAAAAACCTCCAACCATAGCCACACTAAGGCGGCTCATGCTTCTGTCATGGCCCTCGCCTTCAGTTATCGGCCCGCAAACAGGGCACACAGTTCCAGACTCATGCTTATGATCATGGCCCTTATGTTCAGTTGTGGCGGCGGCTTCTGCCATGTTGTCAATCCTTATTGTTTCTGGTTGGTTGCTCTTTTGACTTCTTTGGGCTCGGGATTTATTTTCAACCTTACTTCCTGTCTTTGCCCCTTGCCAACAGTATTGATTATGTATTTGCTTTTCACACTGGCAAGAGAATCGGCGAGCTTGTCATTGTAAAGAGTGACAAGCGTCGTCGTCGGGCTGGCATTGTATTCTTTAAGTATCGCCCTGAAATAATTGTTGTCGGCTTTGACTTCTTCAACCACGCGCGTTTTATATGTTTCAGACTCGGCTACTACTATCGCCGACTCTGACTGAGCATTGTTCTCCTGCTCTGTCGCATAGCTTTTGGCTTGCTGTTCGAACGTGTCTTTTTCCTGCGAGGCATTTATCACGTCTGAAAACGCCGACTTGGTCTTGGCGGGAACCGAAGTCTTCAATGTGATGTTTGACATTTCCACGCCTATGTCCATGCTCGAATCATCGAGCCGCTCTTTAAATTTCTTTTCCACCTGATAAGTGAAGTCACTGGACAACTTGTACAAGGAATCAACATCCGTCATTGCGGACACTTCAAGCACAACACTGTCAAGAATGGCTTTCAAAAGCGTGCGAGGTCCGCGCGGCCCCATAGCCTTATTGGTTTCTTTATTCATTATAATAGCGTCAAATTTTTTAGGATCATTGGGCGTAAGACATTTAAGATAATATTTTTCAGGATCCACTATTCTGTAATTAAGAGCCCATGCTATATGCATAATATTTTCATCCCCAGTGATGACATATCCATCCCTGCCCGGCTCAAGAGCCATGGCTCCGGGATTTTGTCCGCCAAATCCTTTTGCGGCAGCGGAAGGAAGATAGGTTGACGACTCTATAGTCTGCAGGTTTTTTGGGATGCGAATAATAGTGTTTACAGGATATGGAAAAACCCAGTGCCAGCCTGGCTTTGCGATTCCCTGGATTTTTCCGAATTCGGCCACAAGAACCCATTCCTGTGTTTTCACAGTAAAGTAACCGCCAAAAGTAAAGAAATAAATAAGCATGCCCACGATTATCATCGCCAGCAGGAAGAATGCGGCCTGCATGGTTCTCACCAGAGCCTTCATGCCCATGCCGTACTGTCCGGCGAATGCTTCTTCGCCGCTTCTTGACTCAGGATTGTTTGTTTTAATTTCCATAAATTCTCAGTCTGCAATTCCTAATGGTTTGCTTATTTCCCTGATTTTTTATTTTTTAAAGGTCCAAGTTTTTCCGGATTCATTTTAAACAAATCAAACGGGGCTGAATCCGTGTCCAGCACAAGAGTTGTTTTTGTTTTCATTATTTTTCTCAGCGAATCCAGCTTTCTGAGAAACACTGCCAATTGTGTGTTCTCACGGAAAACGGCATAGAACTGGGCGGCTTCCGCGTCGCCTGCCGCTCTTATATTTTTGGCCTTGGCTTTTGCCTCCGCCAAAATTTTGCTTTTATCCATGTCGGCTTTTGCGCGAATAATAGTTGCCTCTTTCATCCCTGCTGATCTGTATTTAGTGGCCGCGCCTTTGCGTTCGGCAATCATGCGCTCTTCAACTTTTACAGTTATTGACTTGGGCAGAATCAAGGTTTTTATCCCTACCGTGTCAACTATGACTCCGATTCCTGCGGCGTCCTCGGCTATCTCATTTTTGATTTCCGAAGCAACCTCTTTCAGGCGCATGTTTTTGGGGTTGGTGTTGACAAGCTGGTCAAAGCTGAACTTGCCTATTACGGCATTTCTGCTTGACTTCATGTAAGTGTTCAGCAATTTTTCAGCTTTGGGGATATCGACCACAGAGTTGAAAAATTTGACAGGATCGTTGATCCAATAAGTGATGTAAATGCCGACAATCACATTCTTTTTGTCTTTTGTGAGGGTTTCCCCGTTTTGTCCGTCAGAACCGTCAAAGCAACGGATTCTGCGGTCATATTTTTCCACGCTTTGTATAGGGAATGGCCAGCGAAAAAATAGTCCGCCGTTGTTTTGCAAAAGGTCCTTGTTGCTTGTCGGCGCATTTGCCATGGCCTTGCCGTCTTTGGCAAGATCGTCCGGCGAGGTTATTACTCCGAAGGTGGTCACAACTGCCCATTCTGTTGACTTCACTTGATATGTAAAAATCGCCACAAGAAAGATTGCCGCGACAATCAAGCCCAGCAACATTGTGGCCCAATGTTTTGTTGTTTTTTTATTTGAAGATTCTCCTGACATAATATCAGTCTCCTTAGCTAATCAATTATATTGTCTATATTATTCTTAAGTAATTAAATCTATTTCCCGCTCTGGATGTCGCCAAGATCCGCGTCAAGCAGATCAAGCCTCGTCTTCTGCTCCAGATTAATTTCATATATTTCACATGGGAACTCTGCCGACAAGATATATTTCCTTATATCTTTGCAGTCGTTCTCCAGAAAATCCAGATACGTACGGAGCCTGAACATGCGAGGCATCTGAAGATAAGCTTTCAATTGCTCCTTGAATCGTTCGCTTTCCGCCTTGGCTACCGTTACTTTGTCGTTTTTATAAGCTTCCGCCTGAGATTGCAAGGCAATTCCCTCGGCCTCTGCCGCTGGCAAAATCGCTGATTCATAGGCTTTTGCGATAAGCACAAGAGTGTTCTTTTCCTCACGCGCTCCGATAACGTCTTGAAATGCCGGCGCCACTTTGTCGACCGGAGGATGCACGCCGTGGAGGTTTACATACAATACATCAATTCCCAAATTGTCCTTGTTCGCGGCTTTCTGAATTATTTTTCTAAGCTCCTCGCCGGTTTTCTGGCGGTCAGTCGACATTACCTTGAGCATGTCCACGCTGGCGAAATATTGTGTGACAGCCGCTTCAGAAATATCAGTCAAAATCTTGCGCGCATCGGCGTTTCTGTAGGCATAGTCAAAAATTCTTCCGGGACGCATTTTAAATTGAATCGGCACAGATACATTAAGAAAAGAAACAGGGGCTCCGCTTTCAGGAGAAGAAGTTTCTGACGCCACTAGAAATGTTCTTTCAGTCCCGTGATCTTTTGTCCAAAGCAAGATAGAAGGCATATTTTTTGCTTCTTTGCCGTTTTTTGAGATTCCAAGTATAATTTCTTGAATCTTGTCGCCGGGAAAACGGGTTATCTGTCCAAAAGGCCATGGGAATTTAAAATATACTCCGGGCGGCAATGCTTCTTTGCTGAGAATCTTGCCAAAGCGCTCCCGAATCCCGATCTCATTATGCTTTACTTCAGTCAGGCATGTAAAAAGCCATAAGGTAAGAAGCCATACGATAAGCAGCGGCACCAGCGATTTTTCAACAAATGAATAGATCCATGTTCTTGAGACCTTAAAGCCAAACTGATAATCCAGCGTGTCGGCAATGTTTCTAACCACTCCGCCCGGCTCAGTGAAAAGAGCCAGCAGGCGACTCTCAAAAACAGGCCTTTCCTCTTCAAGCGTTCTGGGCCGATAAAACTCGCTTATGAAATTTATTATAAATTCAACGCCCAAAATTATATAAAAGACAAAAACAATGTTTCTCATATAATAGTCAGTCTGCGGATACTCGAACTTATTCATAAGCGCAGCCAACATGGTCAGAAAAGTCACCACAAATCCCATAACCAGCCATGCGCCAACAGGACGGAGCCAGCGAAAGTCCTTCTCGCGGGACTGGCCGATACAAAATGCCCCGGCAAACACGCTCAGGCACATATAAATGGCGGAAACAAAAGCGGCATGAAGCGAACTGACTGGAGCAGGCGGACTTATGCGCGCTCCCCAGGAACGCCAGAAAAGAAACAGCACAAGCCCCATGAAAAGAGCTCCGACAATGGACATGACAGGCGGAGCGTATTTTTTAAAGTTTTCAAAAGATCTTCCGGCAGTGAATCGGACATCTTCATTGACATCAAAAGCGCTTTCGATTTCCTTTCTGTCGACAAGAAGCTTTTTCTCTTCCTCTTCGTGAGCGGCTCTGGAAGAAAGAATTCCGTATATAGCAGCGGCGACCGCAAAAATAATAGTCATGCAGTATGGGATAAGAGCCAAAGAATAAATATCAAGCCCCGCCCATTCATAGATTATGCCGGGAAATATTATCAACAAGGCAAGCGCAAGAGCTCCGATTCCGGCAACTATTGACACAAGAGTCAACATCTTTGAGCGTTCAATCTTTGTCCGTACTGCGTCTTTTTCTGGCATGATAAAGTGTCAGTCCCTTGTTTTATCCCCAAATATTAGAGAAGCAAAATATACCATAGTCTCTGTCTATTCAAAGCCGGAAGCAAAAAAATGATTCCAAAACTTGAAATTATATAAGTTTGATAGACAGCGCAACATCAACTTTGTTCATTTTTTTTGATTTTTTTTTATAAAAAGTAATGCGATGGCTCCGCGAAAAGTCTTAAAAATAAAAAAAACGGCGGAGCCGAAATAAAAGCCGGACTATGTCCGGACGCGCTCCAGCGGCGGAATCGCTGGTCGGAAACGCCGAAAGCTGTTGGTGTTTAAAAAATTGCGAGACAGCTCAGATGGCGCATTAAAGCCTGCAACTTGTTGGGGCGCGAAGCTACAATTTTAAATAGGCTTCGACATTATCTCATTCAGCTCGGGCCGCATGGCTATCTGCCCATGGCACATCGCCAGAGCAAGGGCGTCCGTGGAGTCATCGGGTATTTCAGCAATGTCTATGCTAAAAATAGACGCAATCATAGTGGCCACTTGCTGTTTCGAAGCCTGTCCGTTTCCTACTGCGGAACGCTTGGCGCTTTTTGGAGAATAAGCATGCACAGAAATGCCCATATCCGCCAAAGTTGCTATTGCCGCGCCGCGCGCCATGCTCAAAATCATGGCGGTCTTTACATTGCGGCTCATAAAAACATTTTCTATCGACGCGACGTCAGGACTGTAGCTGTCAATGAGCTCTCTTATGCCGCCTGCAATTCGCCTTAAGCATTCGCTGTGAAGCATTTTAGGCTTGTTTTTAATTACGCCGCAATCGAGAATCGACATATCGTTCAAAGAACGCATGTCAATAACGCCATATCCTGTGCAGCGAATGGCTGTGTCTATGCCGAGAATAATCAAAAAAAGCCACCCGTCACATTGCCGTCATTGTTCAATTTGTTCTAAAATTTCAGCGTCAATTTCATAATTTGAGTGGACAGCCTGGACATCGTCAAGGTCTTCGAGCTGGTCTATCAGCCTAAGCGTCTGATTGGCTATGGAAAGCTCTTTAACTTCAACTATATTTTCAGGATGCTGAATAATTGCGCCCTCTTCCGTTTCAATGCCGGCATCTTCAAGAGCCTTTGCTATGCCCTCAAAAGCCTCGGGGGCTCCCCATATTTCCGCAACTCCGTCTTCAGCTTCTATATCATCCGCGCCTGCGTCCAGAACCACCTCCATCAACTTGTCTTCGTTTGCGTATTCCCCGGTTATTACAAAATGCGCCTGGCGTTTAAACATCCATGCAACAGCTCCGCTTCCGGCGAGGTTGCCGTTGTTGCGGTCTAAAACCATGCGCACTTCGCTGGCGGTTCGGTTGCGATTGTCAGTCAGGCATTCTATAATAACAGCTGTTCCGCCGGGGCCATAGCCTTCATAAACAAGCTCTTCATAGTTCACGCCGGAAATCTCGCCGCTTCCTTTTTTGATTGCGCGTTCAATGTTGACATTTGGCATGTTTACGGATTTCGCCGAAGCGAGCGCAGTTCTGAGGCGGGGATTGTCTTCTGGTTTTCCTCCACCCTCCTTGGCTGCAACCATTATTTCTTTGGCTAATTTTGAAAAAACTTTGCCTTTTTTCTTGTCCGACGCGCCTTTTTTATGCTTTATATTCGCCCATTTGCTATGCCCAGACATAATAATCCTTACTTGATTTTTCTCTTAGTTCATTGTTTACACATATAAAATAAAAATAGCTCAAAATTAAAGAAATTCCACTTTTTCAGACAAAAATTGATATCTATTCGATTCAGTAGTCCAGAAAGACGGAGCCGACAAAAGTCCAGAGAGCTGTCGCTGCAACGAAATAAAGCTTGTTGTCGCTTCGCATCCCAACAAGCTACAGGCTTTCAATGCGGCATGCGCGCTGTCGCGCTCATGAAGTGGGTTTAAAAGTGGCTTTGCCACCGGTTTTTATTCCGACTCTGTCGGCTTTTTTATTTTTCAAGACTTTTGACGGAGCCGTCCAGAAAGTACATCTTGATGTTTCCCTTGCCCTTTATATCCATGGCGGGACGCTCTATGAATTTGAATTTGTCCTTTTCCAGTTGCCAGACATTTTCAGAAACATTTATTTTCATGGGTTCGGAATGAGATTCCATTCGCGAAGCTGTGTTTATAGCGTCTCCAAATACATCATATATATATTTTTCCACACCCACAACCCCTCCTACAACTTTGCCTGTGTGAATTCCGACCCTTATTTCCCATTTGATCGCCGCGGTTTCATTCCTTTTTTTAAGAAATTCTACCATCTCTATTGCAGCGTTCAAAATATTTTCGGCATGCTTGTGATCTGCGGAAGGCATTCCGCATACGCACAAATAAGCGTCGCCTATGGTTTTTATTCTCTCGCAATTTCTGGTCTTTGTTATTTTGTCAAATCCTGTAAATATATCATTGAGTTCATTTATCAGAACTTTTGGCTCGAGCCCGCTGGCCTTGTCTGTGAAATCGACAAGGTCAGAAAAGAAAACCGTCACTTCATCAAAGCTTTCCGGCTCTGTTTTTCCATGTTCTTTGAGCTCGACGGCAACTTTCACAGGAAGTATGTTAAGAAGCAAGGCTTCGGATCTAGAGCGCTCGCGCTCAATAATCTCATTGGACTCCAACATCTTCAAATTTGCTTCGGCAAGCTTCAGTTTCTGACTTTCAAGAGTTTCGCCCTGCTCCATCAGATTAACATTTGCTTCCGCAATTTTTAATTTCTGTTCTTCCAGTTCCTTCTGAACCATGGCCGCGTCTGAAAGTATCTTGTCTTTTTCCTTTTCCAGAGCGCGCTTCAAGCCGCGCCGGAGCTTCAAAAAAAACAGGAATGTTGCCGTGTATATTACGCAGAAAACTATTGATATTATCAATATAAACTCAATCATTAATCTCCGCCAATCCGGTTGTTTGTAAATAATACTATGCTTAAAGCTTTTATTCAACACAAACACAGGATATTAACGCGCGCGCTTGAAAATTCACCTAACTTGTATTCTCTTATTGTCAAAAGCATTTGTTTATTTTTATATAAGTTCAAAAAGGCGTTGTTATGGCTAATATAGTTGTTGTGGACGACGAAAAAATCATCAGGATCCTGCTCAAGGAAATACTTCAAAAACAGGGGCATAGCGTAGAAGTAACCCAAAACGGGAATGAAGCCATTGAGCTTATTAATGAAAAAGTTCCGGATTTGGTTATAACCGACATATTCATGCCTGAAAAAAGCGGGCTTGAAATTATAATGGAGCTCGCAAAGGAGCATCCGAACATCAAAACCATAGCGATATCAGGAGACAGCATCAGCCGCAAAGGCGGCCATCTTGACTGTCTCTCCGTGGCCAAGGATCTGGGCTCGATCGTCATACTGGAAAAACCATTCACTCTGGCGCAAGTGCTAGATGCCGTAGACAAAGCACTGAATCAATAAAATATTCATGCCTCTGGCGGCGCCATCGCCTCTGGCTCTTTCAATAGATGTCAATGGCAAATATATTGACTTTTTCATCGCCCCATGTTTTGTCTACAACCACGCGAAAAGCATTTGTTTTTATGCTTGCCTCAATGTTCACGAGCCTCTGATAATTGTCTTTAATTGCGGCTGCCTCCATCCATTTTCCGCTTGTGTCCGCAAACTCAATATGGAAGTCAGACACCATTGTG
>CAZYVR010000004.1:0-49983 GCA_964651145.1 uncultured Victivallales bacterium
TTTTCTGGAGCCGCTTTTGCAAGCAGCTTGCTGTTCAAAGTGTCATAGAACGAATTGCCATTATTGTTTTCAGACAAAGCCGCCCCGATGGTGTCGCGCAAAAAAATTCCTCTGCCAGCGTAAAAAATGCCTCCACATACGGCAAAACTTAAATTTTTATCATCCAAAAACGGAAGGTTCTTGAGTTTATAAAGTTCAATGTCCATAAATTTTTCTTTCTCAAAAAAAGGACGCGATTCATTGCTGTCAATAATTATTGAAAGGGCTTTTTTGAATTTCTCGGGATCTTTAAGAGGAAGGGCCAGCATTGTCATTTGCTTGCCGTCATTGCCATCCACACTGAAAAACACCAGCTCTGTTCCAAGCGGAACAAGAATATCCTCATACAAATCGACGCGCCCCGCAAATTTGCCTTGAGACATAAGCAAAGCTCCTTTGATTTGCATAAATATCGCAGGATTGAATTTGCTTAACAGCTCGGAGCCTTTGTCAAAAAACTTCTTTAAATTCAATCTGACAACATCGTAATTAACAGTGTTGGCAGGCACGCAGGAGAGGCGGGGAGCCTCCTTTATCGGGGTCATGTCAAACAAAGACAATATGCCACGGTCATTGGGCAGGCCTGAAATTTTTATTTCCCCGGAAAAGCTATTAGCGGAAGGCAATATTTTTATGGAAATATTTTTCAACTCATCCAGAGCCAGCAATTTTGTCAATTTATTGGAGTTTTTGTCAGGCTTGCCTTTACCGTCAATAATGTTCATCCAGCCTTTACGGCAGATAACAATTTCCATTGAAGGGGCTTTGTCGTATGACTTTGCGGGAGGCTCTTCCTGAAGTTTTGCAATAGTTTTTTCCAGCCATTCCTGCTTGTCCACTGATTCGCACCCCATTCCTACCACAAGCCCGTCGATGTAGGCGTAAGCCTCAATTTTCCGCTTTTCTTTGGATGAATCAATTTCTATGTAAATCGTCGTGTCGCGAAACTCGCGGGTCTGATAGTCTATCTTGCGCTCTTTCAGCTCGCTCAGTTGCCTGTCTATCTCAACAATATTCTCGAATTTTTCTTTGTCGACCTCGATAATATAAAAAACTTTTTTGTCCTTGTCCTCTCCGAATATAAAGCGCCCGGCAACCTGACTCATTATTTTTTTATGCAGAACACGCTCTTCTTTTTTTGCCGATGAAAACAACAAGTCGTCAAAAGTTTCATATTCGCCGATAGCGTCGCGAAACTGTTCATCCTTCCATAGCCGCCCGAAGGGCGTGTTTTCCATAGCCTGCCTGAAACGGGTCATATTCGAAATATTGAGCAAAAACAAGGCTTTTTCCTTAGGGATCATGTCCTTAAGGGAATAAGAGCGCGCGGGCAGACAAAAACAAAGAGCAAGAGCCAAGGAGAAAAATATTTTTTTCATTTTTTCTTATTCTCCATTTTGGACGTTTTTTCATTTCTTTTTTTTGGCGGCGGAAAACAGTAAACAAAGCCTGTTTCAGGGTTGCTTTCGTTAAACGCGAACGCCTCCAAATGATCAAGCAGAAATTTCACATCGCGAATTGGAATTGCAAAATTCAGCCCCTCCGACATATGCTTGGCTGCCCCCATATTGTTAACTCCAATAACTTCGCCATGCGCGTTAAACAAAGGGCCGCCGGAATTGCCCGGATTGACTGGGGCGTCGATTTGCAGAAAGATCAATCCGCGAAACATGCGCGTTTTGTGGCTGAGGATTCCCTCGGTAACGGTTTGCTCCAGGCCCAGAGGGGTTCCGATTGCAAAAACAGTGTCTCCGACCGCGCAGGAATCATCCGGCGAAAACACCACCGGAATTATCTTGTTCTGGAGATCCTCCTCTATTTTCAAAACAGCCAGATCATGCAAAGGATCGACAGCCACAATGCGAACCTTGTCATACATAATGCGCCGCGTTTCATGCTTGTCCTTTACAAAGCGGATTACTGTAAAATGTCTCTCGTTCTTTATAACGTGAAAATTTGTGACAAGATACCCGTCAGTGTCAATAAAAAAGCCGGAGCCAAGCCCGCCGGAATAACGCTTGACCACCACCACCGATGATGAAAATTCCCCGGCGGCTTTAGCCACTGTGTCATAGGACAATCTTTTTTCCGAATAAATATGTTTGCCCGGATTGGAAACCGTGGCTTCATTTTCCTGGCGCTTGCTTATCTTTTTTATGTCTTTGAGGGGAACAGACACAATGCCAAATCCCATGTCAACAAAAAAATAAAGGGCGCCTTTTTTAAGAACAGAGCCGCGCAACATACTCCCGTTTTTCAGCAATATGTCTTCCGCAGACACAAAGCAGGACAGGCAAAAGGCAAAAAATATTATAAAAATTATTTTCATTGCTCGTTAAGCTTTTTTAATATTTAAAGTGAATATTTGAATATAAATCATAGTGTGTTTTTTGCAAACAACGCCGCATTTAGAAAATGCGGCGAGCTTTTTAAATATTCAGCAGAATTGCTTCCAGCCGTCCTCAAAGAAAATTCTCTGCCACATCTCAAAATTAAAATAAGTCCACAAAAATCCGCTGTTAAGCTCGCGGTAAGTTCCATTTTTGTGCCCTTCATACAGCTTGTTGAAATGCCCGTGGTCGATTCCCTTGCGCTTCTTGAAGCGTTCCGACTCCATTAATTCCGCAAAAAGGCCGCTGTATGGGCCTTTTTTATTGATCCATTCGTTGACGGGAGTTCCAAATCCCATTTTTTTCCTGTATATCTGATCCTTGTCAAGATATTTTTCAGCTATCTTTTTCAGGACGGCCTTGCTTTCGCCATTATGCACAAGCTGTTCATATGGAATGGAATTAGCCATACCGAACATGGGGACTGTGCAAAAAGGAACGCGCAGCTCCATGGATGAGGCCATGCCCATTCTGTCGGCTCTTGCAAACCATTGCATAAGGTCGCAAAGCTCATATTGCAGGATGGCTTCGTTCAACACGCTTCCCCGTCCGGCCTTTGTCACTTCATGCCTAAAGGCAATATTGGAGTCTTTCCCTTTCAGCAGTTTGTCCACCAGATTCAAATCCGCGTAGGACAAGGCGTACATGGACGGATTGTAGCGTGTTATGTTAAAAAGAGCCTTTCCTTTTTCAACGGGCCACAAACGATAAAAAAGTTCCCTGATCACAGGATGCTTGTGAAGGCGCATTCTCGATTTTATTCTTCCAAGCACATCGCGGTTAAATCTTGAATATCCCATAAAGGACTCATCCGCGCCCTCGCCGGCGAGAATCACCGTGATGTATTTTTTGGCGTTTTCATTCAAATAATATGTGGCGACCGTGTTCGGGTCATTCAGCGGATGCTCATAATGCCAAATCGTTTTCTGAAAAAGGTCGGCAAAAATATCTTCGCTCATGCGGTAATCATGATGCTCTGTGCCGTAGCGGTCTGAAACCCTTTTCTGGTATTCTGACTCATCATATTCTGATTCATCAAAAGATATGGAAAATGAATGCAGCTTTTTGCCGGTCATTTCGGACGCCAGCGCGGTTATTAAACTTGAATCAACGCCTCCGCTAAGCTGCACGCCAAGCTCCACATCGCTTCTGAGGTGAATCTTTACGCTTTCCCTGAAAAGATTTTCGGTCTGCGCGCAAACCTCACTGAAAGTCCTGTCCTTTTCCGGCTTTAAAGTGTCCGCCAGATTGAAATAGCGTTTTTCGCGCAATGTTCTGTTTTTATATTCGAAGCAATGCCCCTGAGGCAAACTGAACACATTTTTGAACAGCGTGTCCCTCCCTATAACTGAGCGAAAGACAAGATATTCGTTGTAGCTTCCGTAATTTGGCTCCAAAGCAACATAGGGCAGCAAGCATTTGATCTCGCTGCAAAAAATGAAATAGCCAGAGTCTTCATAAAAGAAAAGCGGCTTGATTCCCAGCTGGTCGCGAAAAATAAACGCCTGTTTTTTATCCAAATCGGCAAGCAGAAACGCGAACATGCCTATAAATCTGTCAACACATTTTTCTCCCCATTCCTCAAAGGCATTTAAAATGACTTCCGTGTCCGAATCAGATTTAAACCTGTGCCCTTTAGCTTCAAGCTCCTCGCGAATTTCACGATAATTGTATATCTCGCCGTTAAAGACTATCACGCTTTTTCCGTTTGAGCCTGTCATCGGCTGATGCCCCTTGGAGCTGACATCAAGTATGCTCAATCTTCTGAAGCCAAGCGCGAGCCAGCTTTCATGGAAGAAAAAGCCAGAGTCGTCTGGCCCCCTATGAACGATCATAGAGGTCATTTTCCTGAGAATGTCTTCAGGAAATTTTTTGTCAGTCTTTGATATTATTCCTACAAAACCGCACATATTTCAAAATTCTTTTATAAAAGTCAAATGTCAGGCGAGTTCCTGCAAATCCACCATGCTCCGGAATCTGCCGTTCTTTTCATAAAGCTTGTCGTAAGCCCCCTGCTCAACAATTCTGCCCTCATCAAGAACAAAAATGCAGTCCGCCGTTTTGACGGTCGACAAGCGGTGAGCTATTATTATAATGGTTTTTTCGCCGTGAGCCTCGTCCACGCTTTTCTGGATAAGTTGTTCCGTTTCCGTGTCCAGCGAACTTGTGGCTTCATCAAGTATAAGCATTGGGGTGTCTCTGAAAAGCTCGCGTGAAATTGTTATTCTCTGTCGCTGCCCGCCTGAAATGTTCAAGCCGTCGTCGCCGAGAACAGTTTCATAGCCATTATTCATTGCCCTTATAAATTTGTCGGCATGAGCTTTTTGGGCAGCCTCAATGGCGGCGTCTTTTTTGTCAGATGCCCAAAGTGTCAGATTGTTAATGACGCTGTCATTGAAAATAACCGGCTCCTGAGTCACATATCCAAATCCAGAGCGGAGCTTTTCAAGCTTAATATTTTTGTAAGGCTGACCGTTCAGCTTGACACAGCCTATTTGCGGCTCAAACAATGCGGCTATCAGATTGACAATGGTCGATTTACCGGCTCCCGAGCCGCCCACGAACGCGACAGTGCTGCATGGCTTTATTTCAAGCGAAATGTCCTCTATCACATTTTTTTTCTGCCCTTGATACTTGAATGAAACATTTTCAAACACAATGCTCTTTGAAAAATCAGGCTCCTCGCCTTCATTGAAGTCATCTCTTTCGATAAGCTCGTTGAGCTCATGGTTTATTTTTTCATAGATTAAAATTCCGCCTGAGGTATGCAGAAATTTTTGATAAGAGCCCTGAACCGAAATGGATTTCTGGTACGCCAGGTACAAAACACCCATCAAAACCAAAGAGTTTCCTATGCCCATTCCCTGATACACAACCTGGAAATAGACTATTCCCGCCAAAAGAGTCATAACAAAAGGCCTGAGTCCCTCGACGCATATGCTGCCCCACAACGCCTGCATTTTGATTACATAAGCGTATCTCTTAGATTGAGCGCTGAGATTTTTTCTGGCGGAATGATGCATGTTTGTGGCTTTAAGATATTTAAAATGCCCCAGTATCTGATAGATGATGCTGCAAAGCTCGCCGATTTCAGTAACATTCCGCTGGGAATAATCTTTAATCTTGCTGTTGATCTTCTTAAAGACCAGCAACATTGGCAAGCCTATCAACACCACCAGCAAAGTTATTTTGAGACTGGAAAAAATAGAAACTGTCATAAATGACAAAACAAGCATTCCGTTGATAAATATATTGCTGAAGAACTTGTAAGAAGAGCTTACTTTAGACATTTCGTGAACAACAACATTGTTCAGAAAGCCAATGCTGTGGGTAAGAAAATACTCATATTTTGCCCTGAAAAGTTTTTTGACTATTTTCTCCTGAAGCCCAACCATAAGCTCTGCTTCCAATTTTGCGCTGTACCATATTGCCCCAACCAAGCCGGTCGCGCTTATGAAATATGTTATTGCGCAGAAACATAACAGGAAAAGCAGTTGATGGTTCGACTCATGAATGCCCATCCAGTCAATGACGAAATATATACCTCTGCCCACATAGTTCGCATTTTTTGTCTCTTCATTCCCATAGCTGGTGGCTGCCATAAAAGCAGCGACGGCAATGCCTTGTATCCATGCGGCAGAAACAGCAGTGATAAGAAAAATATAAAACCTGATGCCCAGAAGGCGATAATAGAACACAAAATATTTAAAGAGATTCATTGAGTTTTCTTTCCAATTAAAGAGTTTATTAAAGCGTAATATTCTTTGTCTATTACTTCAGTACCAGTTTTTTTTATCATCTTTTCAGCTTCAGACCGTCTGTGCTCTTCCGAAAAGTTCAGAGCAAGCTTTGTTTTTTCCGCAAAAATCTTCGGATCCAGTTCGGAAAGAAATCCGTTCTCGCCGTCATTTATCCAGAAATCTGTTATTCCTGGAATAATATTGGCGACAACCGGGAGCCCACAGGAAATGCTTTCCAGCATTGGCGTGCCAAGCCCTTCGTGGAGAGTGGGGAACATATAAGCATCCGCCATTTGATAAAATTTTCCTATGTCCTTGCAAAAACCGCAAACTATTTGAATCCTGTCTTCAAGATTTTCGTCCTTCACGCGCTTGACCATTTCGTCAAAAAGCATTTGATGCTTTTTAGCTTTCGGCCCATGCACCTCCAGGGGGCCGCCAAGATACAGCTTGAACTCACTGGGAAGATGTTTAATCACGTCAATTAAAAATCCGTGGTTCTTGCTTGTCTTGAAATTGGCAATATACAAAAGCAGTTTGTCATCTTCTGAAAATTTAGTTAATTTTTTTCGAAAAACATTTTTTACGCTGGCGTCAACAGGATAAAAGCAATCTTCATCCACGGGATTCGGACGGCTCCAGATACTTTCCTCCGGAATTCCATTGCGCTGGCACATTTTTTTGAGCCGCTCAGAAATGCATACGCAATTGTATTTTGCCGGAAAAGCAGAGGAAACCCACATTTTGTGCGAAAACGGCACATACATAAAAGGCGTGTCCATTTCATTGCAAAGCTCTATTATTGCTGGAATGCCTTTCTTAATGGCATAATTCAAGACGGCAATCATTGCGTAGCTCTCCCCAAACACATGGACAATGTCCGGCATTGTCTTCAAGCCATCGAGCATCTTCATCGTCTTTGAATATTCCGCATTAAAATTGCGCGCTATCTGGTATTTTCTCCATAAACCTCCTTCTCTCAACTTTGTAAATGGCTTGCAGGCAATCCTCTCAATCTCAAAGCCGTCATATTGATATCTGGCGCATGTGTTTTCAGACTCAGAGCCGCAAACAACTGTCACATTTATTTCAGGATATTTGGCAGTCAGCCTTTTGTACTGGTTATGCGCGCGAAAGCCGGAGCCGGAGTATTCCGGCATATATTTGCTGCTCGCAAACAAAACATTTATTTTCGGTTTCTCATTCATATTTTTTTAATTTTCCCTATAAGGCGTTCCGCAAAATTGTTCATTCCTTCGCCGGACACTGCATTCTTATACACATTCTGCGCTTTTAAGGCAATTTCCTGACGATGGTCGGGATGGCTTAACAATCTTTCAGCGCATTCTTCAAAATCCGACAGATCCCACTTGTGCGCGGCAAAGGTTTTGCCTTGAACAAACAGCTCCGGCCAGGTATCAAGATGGCTCATGTCCGGCTTTACAAGGGCCGCGCCGCAAATGATGATTTCAAAGTCGCGCAAAGTAATTTCTCCGACCCCGAAGGGTCCAATTCCAACTTTGGAATTTCTAAGCTCAGTAAAATACTCGTCCAAGGGTATTTTTCCGCATGGCACCCTCATATTTTTCATTATGTCAATGACTGCCTGTCTGTGAGCCACAACTGATTTTCGCGAATGAGACAAACCCAGGCGACAACTTATGTCAGAATATCTCTCTGAAACGGGCGAATCAAAGCGGATGTTCATTTTTTCCGGAATAAAATTTGCCGCGCAATTACGCAATTTTTGCCTAACCCTGGCCGGCAATCCATACCGCGATTGGGTGTAATTTTCAAAACATGTGTTCCAGGATATGTCCAACTTGGAAAGCTCCTCCTTTTTCGGAGCAGGATAATCGACTTCGGTCTCGCCGCAATTGTACAAATCGTCAAAAAAATCGGTGAATATTCTGCCCGTTCTGAAAGGCGAAAGATATTGTCTTCTGTCTTTCAGCAACTGGCTTTTTAGAAATAAATCGACATATGGCAAGGCTTCAAACTGAGTGCACCACGTGCTGTCGGTGGTGTCAAACCACACTGTTTTCAACTTGCTCTTTTTTGCTTTTTCAAGAAAGCTAAAAATGCCTCCCTTGTCGCTTTTCCAAAACGAGCGAAACACGTTTGAATTGACAAACAAGACATCGCAATCAAACAATTTGTCGCTAAAATTGAAGAAAAACTTCAATTTGTGCTTTTTCTCCCTAAAAAAATTCCGTGCCGCAAGCAAAGGACAGTTGAAAGCGCGCGAATTTGGACAGGAATTGTTTGTTATAACATTTACTTTTACTAATGAAGCAGCCATTTGTCCCTGAATTGTTTTCTTCCTTTAAGTTCTTCGCCTGTCATGGAGCCCAGATTGCCAAGAAGCTCTTTCTCATTCAAAACCAGGCGATTGTCCTTATCCGCCGAACATTTGATAATACGGCACGCTTTGCCAAGCTCTTCCTTCTCTCCGCCGAGCATCGGCCTGAGCGGCGGAGCTTGAATAAGCAGCACAGGCTTATCTGTGCACATTGCCTCACAAAAAGCGGTGCCGATAAAAGTGAAAAGAAACGCGTCCGTCAGGGCAAGGCATTCCGAAAGATATCCCCCCACTGTTTCCGCACCGTATTTTTCTGGCTTGAACAAAGCTTCCACATACGCTTTGGGAGCTTGCTTATACAATGTTTTCAAGCCGCTTTTGCGCAGCGCCTGCAAAATCTGAATCTGGAATGATGCGTATGGAACATCATGCGCAGTAAAGGATGGCGTGGAGTTAAACTCGCCCTGAAATCCAGTAGGCACAAACATAATGCTTTTTATTTTGTCCGGCAACTTGTCCCGCGCCTGCTTGTCTCTCAAAACATTAAAGCTGGAATTTTGCAGGTAAGACACCTTTAGCCTCAAGGAACAGTCAAGAAGCGAACGATATTCCTTATCCAGATTTGTCTTTATTGCCTTCGCGCCCTCTCTGCTGAAAGTCACAAATATATCGCAAAAGGCAAATTCGTTCACCCCCCACCAACGGTCAACATAAAATGGACGCTCTCCCCCATGGTCCATCCTTATGACTTTCCCGCCAGCTTTTTGGACTTTAAAGCCAATCATCCTGTTCCAATACCCGCCGCCGGTTCCAACAATAAACACAGTGTTGTTCAATGGGAAAGGTTCTTTTTTGAACATATCCCGCCACGCCCATGAAAGATAATATTCGGCAATAGACTTCATGTATTTAAACGCGGCTGGCGACATTTTGCCAGCGCGCTCCTCAATAATCTTTCTCCATCCGGAAGCTATCCGCCTTGCTTCCTCCAACACTTTTTCTTCCCTGAACGAATATGCCGGAGCTTTGCTGAAAAAATAATTGGGAACAGAAACAGGAACCGGAAAATCATTTTCGCGGCAATATTCGTTTATCGCTTTGCTCAAGCCATTGGTAAAGCAGACATTGCTTCCGGCTTTGTTTATTTCATTAAGCATTTTCTGCTTTTTGACAATCGGCCTTACAATATTTTTCAATTTTTCCTTCAGAGAAAGAGAATCCAAAGCCATTGAAGGCGGAGCGGGCGAATAATTGTCGCTTATAATGCTTTTATAAATCCTTGAGCTTTGCCCGCAAACGGGCTCGCGCCCGGCGTTCCTTGCCAAAAAAACATCAAGATAGTTGGTGGAAAAATAATTAAAATCCAGAAACATTTGACGAAACGCAAGGCGCATCAAGTCGCGTTTGTCATACACGGCCTCGTCATGGACCTTAAAAAGAAATTCAAGATTTTCCATGGCAATTTTGTCGTAAAGGTCCGACGAAGAAGGCCAAAAATAATTTTCCTGAAAATTGTCCATTCCGAAATCGACAAGCGATTCCAGGTCAAGCGGAGCTTTCATAGACTATTTCTTCTGAGTTTCGTTCCAAAGGTTTTGAAGATGGAACAGCGCTTCATTCATTCCGGCCATGCCGTGAAGGTGCCCCAGCCATATTTCAGGCATAATGATGATGTCGTCGGAAAACATAAGAGGCGCAAACCTTTTCCATGGAAGATTGCCCATTCCTATTTGAAGCCCTTCGCCGTCAATGCCGGAAGCGTCAGCCACATGCAAATGGCTCAGGACTGGAAGAATTTTTTTGAATTCCTCAACTATGTCCAGACCTTTCCAGTTGCAGTACAGCTGAGAATGCGAGGTGTCGAATGTCACTCCGATATTCCGGCCTTTCACCATTTCGAGCATGTCGTCCGAAGAAAGCGAGTAATTTGTAAACCACTGTCCCCCGAGGTACCATGGGAATGGGGCAATGTTTTCAAGAATCATTTCCACTTCAAGATTTTCAAGCTCGTCAAGCGATCTCATGGCCTGATCCCTGAGTTTTGGGATCTCAGATTCCTCAAAGAAAGAATCCACGGACATTGCGCCGGGATGAACCACCATTTTAGGCCTTGCAGGCGTTCCCTTGAAAAACGGAGCAACTTCCAAAAGCACTTGAGCGGCATCCCTCACCTTTTGCACAGACCACTTCCTGTGCTCCTCGTCGGTCGAGCAAATATCCAAAAGAAGATTGCCGAAATGCTCAGGCATATGGAGGACAAACTCAGGATCCACAGGCTCGTTGATTTTCGGCCTTTCATCCATGTCGCTCGCGGTCATATGCACTTCAAGGCGCACAGGCTTGAAATTGTCAAGCAGAAAATGAATGTCATGCCATCTGGCAATGACCCCATACTTGAATGAAACGTCCGAAACACACTCTGAGCCTTTTCCTGAAACGTCAGTCATCAGAAAAGGGGCACCCTTTTTCATGTCGCGCGTAATGGAAACTCTGGCAAGATCCTTATATTTTTGGGGCGAAAGAGCGTCACCGGGAGACATTGACATGATATCTTTTCCGGAAAGAGCCTCTCCGGCCTTAAGATCTCTTGCGGCAACCAGACTTTTTCCGATGGCCTGCCGGTTCATTACTTCTCCCCTTGAAAGGGTCCTTTCCCTGCGCCCCATCGCATTTTCCACATTCCTTATGTCGCGCGCCAGCTTTGCCACACCTGTGGGCTCAAGACTGGCGGCATGGTCGGCGCCTTCCATTGTCCTGTCCAGAGTAATGTGCCTTTCAAGAAAATTGGCGCCCAAAGCCGCGGCGGCTATTGAAACGGCTATCCCAAGCTCATGTCCGGAATATCCGATTGGAACATCAAAAACCTCTTTCATTTTCATCATATAATTGAGATTTATCTGCTGATATGGGGCAGGATAGTTGGAATTGCAATGCAAAAACGCAAACTTGGCGTTTCTTTCTTTCAGAAAATTATATGTGATTTCAATTTCTTCCTCCAAAGACATGCCTGTGGAAATAAGCATAGGCAAGCCGTATTCCAGGAATTGTTCAAGAAGCGGAAGGTTCACCAAATCGGCTGAAGCCACTTTTATGCATTCAATATTCAGCTTGGACACGAGGAAATCAAGGCTTTCCAAATCAAAAGGCGTGCACAGGAAATCCAGCCCTTTGGATTCGGCGTATTTCTTGAGTTTGACCAGATCTCTGTCAGGCAATTCAAATCTCTTGAGGAAAGGCATGATGTATTGCACGCCTTTGTCGGCAGTCTCTGATTCGTCAAGAATGCTTGGCCTGTAAAGTGAGGGCAGATGCCTGCGCTGGGTCTTTACCGCGTTGAATCCGGCCTCGGCGCTCACGTCCACCAATTTTTTGGCAAGATCAAGCCGGCCATTGTGATTCAATCCTATTTCGGCAATAAGATAGCAAGGATGCCCTGGACCGATGGTGTTCTTTCCGATTTTTATTTCGTTCATGCCTTTTGCTCCGCTGTTTCTGTTCTTTTACAAATTATTCCATCGACGATCTTCCAATCGTCTACTGAGTCTATTTCAACATACAAATCTTCCGGCAGCTCATATCCAATTATTTTTCCGCTGATGCGGCATTTGGTTTTGAGAATTCTTTCTTTGGAGCTCATGTAAAAGGCTCCGTTTTCAACAAGCATTCCGTCAAAATCCTGCCGCCTTGGCCTGTTCAACGGATCGTAATTGACCGGCTCAACATAACCGTCTTCCGTCTGCTTCCAAATAAATCTGAATTGCCTGACAACAGACAACATGCTGTCGGCTCCCGATTTAAAACACTGCTCTATGGCGGCGTCCAGATGGCATGATTCCAGAAGCGGCGAAGTGGCCTGAATAAGGATCATGTGCGTAAAGTCAGATTTTTGGGAGGCATATTCAAGCATTGCCGATTCAGTTGACGCGGTGTCGCTGCAATTTTCGTGGTTGCGTCTAAATATTTCCAGCTTAGGGCTCTGCAAAGAGGACGCAACGCTGGCTATCTGGTCGCAGTCAGTGGCCACAACCACTTTGTTGATATGCTTAGCTCCCAAAGCCGCAAGCATTGTCCAATGCACAAGCGGACGCCCGCCAATGAGCTTAATGTTTTTTCCCGGAATGCCTTTGCTCCCGCCACGAACGGGGATATAGGCAATTATATTGCGTTTTTCCATGTCAATTTTCCATTTTAAGAATTTTGCCTGCATAAGAAAAAATATCTTTCCCAAGAACTTTCAGAATATCCTCCGCCACAAATTGAGCTATTTCTTCAGGAAGCCTGCTGTTTACAGCCACTTCGTCAAACTCAAGTTTAAATTTTTCGCAAAGCTTCAGCATGTTTTTCTGATATTCAGCTATTTCATGCTCCTCCAGCTCATCTTTGCGCTTATGTATTTTTTCCGGATCATCTGTCAAGATAAAAGCCTTAGTGGGGCGCCTGTGTATCCAGAAAGAAAAAAAGCTGCTGACAAGCCTTGATATGGAATCAATTCCAGCCATTCTTGTCTTTATATATCTGTCAAGAGAATATCTGTCCAAAATAATTATTTTGCCGCTGAAAAAAGCGTCCGCTATTCTGGCATTTATCTGAGACGCATATTCCAATTCATTAACAATAGAGCTCCAAATGCTTTTTAAAACTTTTGGAGTGAATTTCCAAATAACCTTTATTATTTTTCTGGCAAGACTTATTTGTTTGATGCCCGCGTCGCCGGATGAAGCTCCGGGCTTTGCCTCAATATTATGCTTTGATTCGCTCACGTGATGAAAAAACACAACAGGCGCGTCATAGCTTTTGAATGTTTCGGCAACAAGCTTGACGACTGTTGTTTTGCCCGCGCCGTCCGCGCCTTGAACTGTAAAAAGCGCTGGATGATGAAAATGGAAAAAAAACAGCTTCCTGAAAACAAATTCGGAAAACTTTCTTTTAATCCCCCTTGTTAAAGCCGGCGGTTTCTCTGAAACAGAGCGGCAGCCAGTTTTTCCCGAAAATATTATATCCCTGCTATCATCGCGGGAAAAAAGCATCTTCTTGAAAACTGACGCATTCGGCGGCAAGTCATTAAAAAGCAGCTGAAGTTCTTCTTTTCTGCCGGATTTGAGAGTCAGTTTGTTCTGTTTTACCGTGTCCATAAAAAAAAGAGCAAAATGCCATTCCTGTTCTGGGACTGGAAAGCTGAAACCAGCATTTTCATAGGTTGTCAAGTCAATGTCAACAGGACTGAACGTGCCAAAATCTCCAAAATCAAGAGAATCTTTCAAGTCTAAAAAAAGCCATTTTCGTCCGCACGGACGCTGCCGCAAGCTGAAAACACCGATCCTCCAGCATTTGTCGGTTCCGAATTTTTTAAGAGCCACAAGCTTATTTGTCTTTGCCGTTTCTTCGGCCAGAGAAATAAATTCTTCTATTTTCGCCGGATCAACAGCCATGTCCAAATCCACGCCGCAGGATTTGGGCAATTTTTCAAAGCCACGCAGAAAAAACCAACGCAGTCCCTTTGCGGTGGCAAGATTTGAAAGCTCTTTCAGGAAAACAATTATATCAGGACAAAGTTCAACTGATTTTATGGTTGGATCTTGCAATTGCTAATCCTGTCAAATCCCTGTGCGGACTATTGTGTTGTTTTCTATATTCTCTTCTATTTCTTTTAAATATTGCGGAGTTTTATGATAGCCGCTTTTATAATTGAAATTTTCATGGTTGTCTCCGTCAAACAACTTGGCCTTCAGAAAAACAGCCCAGTCCCTAAGCTCAAGAATCGGATGCGGACAATGGAAGGAAGGCTTGAAAGAGCTCCTTTCAAGGAGTCCCATTATTTCTGTCGCGGCGTTCATTATTGCCGACTTGTCCTGAGGAACATTATGAACATCTTTTAAATGTTCTTCCAAAGTGTCAGATTTTTCAAAGTTGCGCATTGGCGAAGAAATAACATTGACAAGCTCGGATATGCTTTTCGGGTTGCTCGAATTCTCAAAAGCAAATTCATTGATAGGATTCTGGTCATTGACCATTTCTTTTGTTTGAGATATCAAGTCAATGTTAATCATTGGCGTTTTAAGCATGTAAGCTTCAAGAAAAGTTGTGGAAGCCGGAGTTATAATGCACTTTACCTTTCCCATCCACTGGGCAATGTCCATGGAGTCATCCACTTCAAATTTTTCACCAAACTCCTGCTTGAGAAATTCATAGCCTTCGGGAGACTCAAGGGGATGTGGCCTCAGATTTATTTTAAAATCTGTGTTCTCTACAATATATTTCATAACCCGATAAAGAACTAAAAACTGTTCGCTTTGGGCCTTTATCATGCCCATCAGATATGCATTTTCTTCAATAGAACTTGCGGCTACAGCGCTCAAAGTTGGGCGCTTGTCATAAAAATTTATTACATTGAACCTGCCAAGGGCTCCTATTGTTTTTTCATCCCGCTTCATTTCAGGCGCGTATCTTACCAAATCAAGGCGCGGATTGCCGCACACTGTGACTTTTTCGCCACCGTTTGGAAAATATTTTTCAAAAAGCTTTCTGGAATAATTGCCCCATAGAAGAATACTGTCAACATCATCATAACAGCCCAATTTGCTGAAAAGCAGCGCGCTGGAATATATTTCCGCTTCACCGCCTTCTCCAGGCAGGAAAATAATTTTTGCATCCGGGGCATACTCGCGGGTTTCCGCAATCTTGCCAACCGTGTTTATTATAACGACATGAGGCTTCCAGTTCTTTATGACATGCCTGTAATTTCTCACGCAGCAAACAGCAACTTCACAGCCTCTTTTCCGGAGCAATTCCGCCAACACTAAATAAGAGGCGACATCCCGACGCAATGTAAATGCCCTTATAACAACTCTGTATTTCATCAATATTCCTTACTCTTAATATGTTTTTTTTAGAAAATAGCCTTATAGCCGGCATTAACTTTCCGATAGTTCAAAATAAACTGGGATCTTGCAATGCAGTCAGGCTTTATCTCGCATCATTTCATCACTATTTAAGGCAATTGCCTCTCTTTTTCATTGCGTATTTTTTTAACATTCTCAAATATCTAATAATTTCAGAACGGACAAAATTCAAGTTGCTGAAAGACTCTTTATAAAATAAATTGACTTTCTTATATCCTTTCATAGGGTCTTCAGATGCAATTTTCACGGCATCGTCCAATAATTTTTGAAAAGACTCGTCTTCAAGCGGCGATACGTTCTCTTTATCCGACAATTGCATCTCAAATCTCACATCCGGGAAGCATTTGTTCATCCAAGGCTGGACATATTTGTAAATTGTGGCTATTTCCTCCTTTGAAAGAAGCGCCTCTAATTTGCCGGACGGCGCAAGAAACTTTCCGTTTTCATAGCGAAACTCATATCCGCAAGGAGAAGAGTCAAACATTTTTTTGTAGCAGTCGGCCGGAACATCCAACATCTCAGACATTTGCTGTGAATGCTCTGAATCAGGATCGATTAAGTTGTTAAAATACAATGCAGTCACATCATTGGGATAAAGTTCTTTCCAACGCAAATAAACGGCGCTTGAGAAAACCCATGCAATAATCGCCCTATGAAATCTTTTTTTGAAGTCTTTCGGCCTTTCCGGATATGTGCGCCAATACCCGTTGGCGCAAACGGCCTCAATAGGATTTCTCAGCATTACAATTTGATGCAAATTCGGAGTGTAACTGCGATAAATTTCATACAGTCGTTCGGAATGCAAATCACAAACAGCCCAATTCAAGGCTCCATTGTCTTTTGCAAACACATTCAACGTTCCAAAAATGACTTCCAATTGATTTCGGAGCCGAACAGGCAGCGCTCCAACAATTTCTTCCTGACTGGAGCTCATATAGTCTATTGGAGCATGCTTTTCCGTTCTCGCCTGATTGGTGTAACGAGCCCAAAAAACATAGTCCTCGACAATAACATTTTTGAGCAATTTTTTAAACGGATAAAAACGCTTATAAAAAATATTAAGCAAGCCTTCAACAGGCAAGCCGACAATCGATTTTTTGTTTTTGTAGACAGAATCGGCAAGAATTGTCTTTCCATTTCTTGCCGGCCCGCCTATAATATAATTCTTTTTGGAAAGATTAGCCTTGCTCATTAATATGTGTCACTCATTTTAAGCGGGGTTCCTTTTGACAAATCAGTTTTTGCCTTTTTCCCGATAACTTCTTTAAAATAACGCGGGTGCATCCCATATCCAGGACGTATTGAACGCACATTGTCCTCTGTGAACAAATCCCCTTTTTTCATGTCCTTTACAACAAACAGCGAACGTCTGAATATCTTGCTGTTCTTTTCATTTTCTGTCAATTCATAAGAAACTTTACCCAAAGCTTTTTCTGCGGAGCGCACAGCGTCAGCCATCTGTTTAAATTCATGCGGCTCCAGCGAGAAATCAGCGTCCGGGCCGCCGTTTTTTCTGGATAAAGTGAAATGTTTTTCAATTATTTTAGCGCCCAAAGCGACAGCCGCAATCGGCACAGCTATATCCAGAGAATGATCCGAAAGCCCCACCAGACAATTAAACGCCGCCGCCATATGCGGAATAGTCCGCAGGTTCATGTCCTCCGGCCTTGCCGGATAGCTGCTGACACATTTCAGCAGCGCAACTTCCGGACAGCCGCCGCCGCGCAATGTCCTCACCGCCTCGTCAATTTCCGCAAGCGTCGCCATCCCTGTGGATATAATAACCGGCTTGCCTGTGGACGCCACTTTTTCCAACAAAGGAATATCAACCAATTCAAATGAGGCTATCTTGTACATGCTGACGTTAACTTCTTCAAGACGTTCCACGCCCCATGGGCTTACAGGAGTCGAAAACACATCAATTCCTATTTCCTTAGCCAATGAAAAAAGCTGCTTTTGCTCCTCCCATGGCATGCAGGTCTTGCCATAGAGTTGATACAAGGTGTCTCCATCCCATGGAGTGCCTCCTGAAATCTTAAAAATATCTAAATCACAATCTATGGTCAAGCAGTCAGGAGTTTCCGTGGACAGCTTTATTGCGTCCGCGCCCGCTTCTTTTGCCGCGTGCATTATTTTAATCGCCTGGTCAATATCCTGATTGTGATTGCAGGACATTTCCGCGATTATGTATGTCTTTTCAAAATTAAATCTTTTCATATATTACTTCAAACGCTTCCGCTTTTTCAAAACCGATAGAACTGCCCCATTTGCATGCCTGAGAATATAAAGCTTTCTCTGAGCGGGGATGAGGAAATTCTCTTGTTTCGCCTTCATACATTTTCATTGCTTCAATCTTTTTGTCAAAATATCCAGATATATCAACAAAACGGGACGGCTTGAACTCAGGAGAAAATTTTTGCATCGCCCACTCTGTTGAAGAAGCCACCTCGTAAGCATAAAGAGCTTTGACCGAACAGCCCGCCATCGGCCTTGCCGCTGTCATTGTCGCTCTAAATGTTCTTTCATGGTCTATATTCAAATCGCCGCCATGCTGAGTATAAATTGTTTCCGGCTTTGTTTCATCAATAATTTTTTCAATTTTCTTCGTAATGTCAAGCAAGGCAACCGTGTCAAAGCGGTTGTCGGGAAAATTTTCCATATACAACTTGCTGACGCCCAAAAAGTCGGCAACTTTTTTAGATTGATCGTGAAGTTTTCTTAGCTGCTCCTTCACTTCGGACACATCAATATCAGCCCGGGAAGTTATGCCTTCCCCCAATATTAAAATGTTCACCTCATCGCCCGCTGAAATCAACTTGGAAATTGTTCCGCCACAGCCAAGTATTTCATCATCGGGATGAGCCGCAATAATTAAATGTTTCATATAAGATCCCTTTGGTTTTGAAGCAGTATTTCCCGGCTTTGACTGCCGTGATTAAACAATAGATCAATAGATGCCATATAAGGCTCAAAGCCTGGATAGCTCTGCTTGTACACTGGATGGACATAGTCCTGAAAAATGACTTTTATTCCTTTGGCGTCAAAGCGTTCTGTTTCCAAATAATCTTTTCCCATAGCGCCTGACAAATAAACATCAGCCTTGGCTTTTAGGCATAATTCAAGAACCAGCTCACTTTTGTTTTTTTCAGGGCTCATGCTTGAGCTGTATAAAATATTGGCATTCAAATCAAATTGCTCAATGAATATTTTGTTGATTCTGTCAACAAAATCAAAGAAGCCAATATTTTTCTCCAAGTAAACTTCTTCAAATAAAGGCGCATACTTTTTGAAAAATGGCGCTTTTGAATAATTGAGGCAAATAGTTGTCCAATGCTTTTTCTGCCACAAATCATTCGCGGCTTCCAGGCTTCTTATCTGAAGGTCGCCAAAGCGGCCTTTTGTCTTCAGCGGAATAGTAAGCCAGCACGAGCCGTTGGAGGCGCGAATTTTATTGCGATTGGTAAAGCTGTTCTTTTCGAATTGAACATGATCCAAAACAATATGCGTGTTTGAAGCGCCAATTCTCTGGTAATATCCAAGCCATGCCAAATATGCCGGCTGATTAATTGAAACTATATTCATAAAAAAATCTATTCGCCTATTGCTTGTCTTTGTATTCTTTGTCAGATTTCGTGACCTGTATCTCCACAAGTCTTTCAACTTCCTCGCAAGGAAACTCCAGCACGTCGCGACTTGCCCATTTTGTCTGCGCCAGCTTGACATACGGCTCTATTTTTTGCCAATCAGAGCCCTGAAAATTTTTCCTGGTGTTGTCCATTCTGAAGTTCAGGCCGGCAATCCAATATATGGGCGCAGACATTGGATTGTAGACAGCCCATTCCTCCATCGTTTTGGGAGGATCGAACTTTTTATATCCGTATTTTCCTTCAACTGCGTCATCATACATCGGGGTGCCGGGATAAGGGGCGTAGTTGTATATAGAAACTCTTGCCAGCGGATCTGTGGCAACAATCCAATCAATCAAGTCCATGGTTTTCTTTACCTGCTCAAGGCTTTCTCCTGGCATGAATGCTATGAAGCTATAAACAACTGAGATGCCGCTTCCTTTTATATTAAGCACAGCATTTTTAATGGCGTCAATCCCATGGCCTTTTCTTACTGTCGTCTTTAGGATTTGCTCGTCTCCAGACTCACATCCGAATTCAAGGTCTGTGCAGTTTGCCTTGACCAAAACATCAACCATTTCAGGTGTTATGTCTGGGCAGCGCATATTCCCTTCCCAGGTCACATTCAAGTCATTCAGGATTTTTCCAATTTCTCCTATTCGCTTCAAGGGATCAATTGTTATCCATTCGTTGTTCTCTTTATACTTGTTGAATGCAATGTTGGGATCTGCAAATGATACTCGGTTGAATGGCTTGTCATTGTATACTGTTTCTAATTCCCTCTTAATCTTGTCTATAGGAAATGGCCGCCACGGCTCGGATATGGCGCAAAAGCGGCAAGCAAATGGACAGCCTATGGATGTCATGTACTGCATGTCCGTTCTTTGAAAATGCTTCTTGGTCTTCTCGTCATATGGAAACAGATCCAAGCCATATTGCCCGGTCCAAACCTTGTCAACAAATTCTTCTTTTAAAACCTGCTCAGAAACTAAGCGCGCATGATGCCCGCCCACTCCGGCAATAATTTTCGGATTGATTTTTTTGGCCCTCTTCAACAGATAAGCCGCCTCTCCGCACTGGTATCCAGTAATAGCGCTTACGCCAATCTCTTTAGAGCGGGCCGCCAATTCATCAAATAGAGAAATGTCGTCAAATCTTTGATCAAAATATTCGACCTTCAATCCTTTTGACTGATGCCATACGCCAGGATATAAAATCGACAATGGAGTAAGCTTGACTGGAGAATCCTTTGTTGGCCTGGGATAGGCCATTAGCATATCAATATCTAATTTCATAGAAAGACCTTAGTTTTAATAGTTTATAGTTAACAGAGCCAATTTTAAAAGTTTTGGCTCTTCCTTTGTCAATAATGCCGTTTTGTTTTTTATAATGCCTTCCCCCAAATATCTTTTACTGGAGTATCCCAACCTTTTGTCAATAAACAGTTATAATTTTCTCTGTCCTTGACCTTATGGGATGTGGACGTCCCCAGTTGCTTTGCAGGCTTAACTCTGCAATTCAAAATATCATCAATATTTGCCTCAAAAAGATCAATGATTCTCTTTGAGAGCTTATCATGGCTGGAAGCCAGAGTTTCATTTTCAATATCAAAAAACATTTCTTCCTGATATAAAACATCTCCTGTGTCAATGCCTTCGTCAATGCAGTAAATAGAAACTCCCGAAGGAGTTTTTTCTAAAAAGCTCCATAAATTAGGATACGAGCCGCGATTATAAGGGAGCAATGAAATATGCAAATTGATGGCTTTTCCTTTGTCAAATAATGCCAGCACATCACGCTTGATAATATGCTGATAACAATAGCTGACAAGAAAATCAACTTTCATCTTTTTTACATTTTCACTCAATAAAGGCAACGATGTCTCTATCACCTCACAATTATGCTTCAAAAGCAAATTTTTCAAGGGGTTGTCTTTTCCGTTTCCAAGCAATAACACCTTCATTTCAATAACACCTTGCGCCATTGGCTTTTTTGAATAAAGCCACTCATATTAGCCACGGCAGCTTCTCTCGCAAAAGAGTCAGCAATGACTTTGTTTATTTTATCTATGTTAGATTCAATTTCATCCGCATTAAATCCCAGGCAGCTTATTTTGTCCTTATTCAATTTATTGCCTATTTGCTCCTGATTCTCCGCAGCGACAATGGCAATAAACGGCAATTTCAAAAAGCACATTTCCCAGACAGTGCTGCCTGCGGCTGAAATTGCCAAATCAGCCCATAACATCAGCTCAGGCATATTTTGGGCATCAACTATAATTTCTGTTTTGCCGGGCAGCGCGTCAGCCGCTTGTTTTATTTCCGCATAATGTGGATTGCCGCTGCCTGCCACAATTTTAATATAAAGCTCAGAATCATTTATCTGTTTTAATGCTTCAAGCGCCTTGCATGTCACATTTTCGGAATCGCTTCCTCCCAGCGTGACAAGTATTTTTTTGGCCTTTGCCGGAATTTCACGCTTGAAATCTTTGTGATCAAGAAATTCCCGCCTTAACAGACAATATTCAGTTCCAAGCAAAAGACGGGTGTATGGCTCTCGTTTTTCAGGAGGATAAAGAGACTCTTCCGCATGAATATTCTGATTTAAAATATAATCGGCATAGTAATGTTCCTGCTCGCAGTTGTCGTCAATTGCCAATAATCTCAGGCCGCTGTCTTTAATCTTTTTCTGGTATCCTGAATTAAAATGATAGCCATCAAGAATCAACCATTCAGCGCGCTCGTTTTTAGCTATAATCGCAGTTTGACTGGCATCCTCATCGCTTCCCGGCGCAACATCGATTATCTGAACATTCATCCCTTCTTTTTTCAGTCTTTCAAAAAGAGATCCGGCATCCATCGCCATAACGAAAATAATTTTTGCCCCTGCGTCCTGATAAGACTGGGCAAGGGCAAGACACCGCATAACGTGGCCTGCCCCTATTTCCCGGCTTGCGTCAGCCCTAACTATCAATGTCTTGCCCATTTATATTTTTTGCTGCATTATTTTGTATTTTATTTCCGCATATTCCCAGTCTTCGGCGGTGTCAATGTCCTGCACAAAGCATCTAGGCAAAATAACAGGCGTGGCCCCGAGGAATGGAGCTTTCCCTTTTTCTATAAATTTGTCAGTCCTGTACCAATAAAACTGGCCCGCGTCATGATAGGACTCAGGCAATTCCTGTGATCTTGCCTCCTCATATTCTGGCCAAAACAGCTCAAGGAGCCCCTCTGGATTTATCTTCAAACCGCGCAAAATGGGAAACTCAAAAGAAGTGACCGAAAATGCCATAAGAGAATCGGACGCCATTAATTGCCGCAGCCCCTCTTTCAGGAAATTCTCCTGAACAAACGGAGCAGTCGCATAAATGCAGCAGGCATATTCATAATTAAATTTTTCGCGCTTCAGTTGCTTAAGCATGTCCAACACCACATCAACGCAGTCGGCCTGATCAGTCGCCAGTTCAGCCGAACGCATAAACGGCGTTTCGGCTCCATATTCTTGGGCCACTTTTGCAATTTCTTCGGAATCAGTTGAAACTATTATCCGGTCAAAAAGCTCTGACTTTATTGCGGCTTCGATAGAATACGCTATCATGGGCTTGCCGCAAAAATCTTTAATATTTTTCCCAGGAATTCTTTTGCTTCCGCCTCGCGCGGGAATAATCGCAACATTGCTCATATTTTTGCAATATCCTTAAAATTATGCTGATTGTTGTTTAATATCTTCATTAAAATGAATTACGGCATTCCAGGCGGTGTCGATGATTTGCCGCGCTTGAATGCCGAAAGACTTGCCGTGGCCATTAAATATTCCACAATCTGCTTGTTTATAAAAATTTGTTTACTGTTTCCAACACCGTCGAGATAGTCCTGTCTTCCTCTTCCACAGTCATAGTCGGGAACATCGGAAGCGAAATGATTCTTTCGTAAGCTTCCTCCGCCACTGGGCACATGCCTTCACACGTGCCGAATTTTTCGCGGTAATAAGGATGATAGTGAACCGGAATATAATGAACATTCACTCCTATCCCAGCATTCCTGAGAGCCGAAAAAACTTCGCATCTGTTCAGTTTTTTGGACAATTTTATCACATACAAATGGTATGCGTTTGCAACGTCCGGCTGATTTTCAAGCGGCGTCACAAGCTCTTCCGAAGCAAAAGCCGCATCGTATTTCCGGGCTATTTCCTGTCTGCGCTTAATCCATGCGGGAAGTTTTTTAAGCTGACTAATCCCCAAAGCGCACTGAAAATCGGTTATCCGGTAATTGTAGCCAAGAGAAAGCATGTCGTAATGCCATGAGCCCATTTTTTCGCGCTGTCTGTAGTCCGTGCTTATCCCGTGCCCGCGAAAAGCTTTCATCTTTTCAGCCCATTTATAGTTGTCAGTAAGGACCATTCCGCCTTCGCCGCTGGTGATGTGCTTCACCGGATGAAAACTCAAAGCCGTCATGTCCGCGAGCATTCCGACCTTTTTGCCTTTATAAATGCCGCCTATCGAATGGCACGCGTCCGCAATAAGAAAAAGGCCATGCTCATCGGCAATTTCTCGAAGAGCGCTGTAGTCACAAGGCTGCCCGGCATAATCCACCGCTACAATCGCCTTTGTTCTGGGAGTGATCTTCCTGCGCGCCTCTTCGGGGTCAATAAGAAGAGAGCCCGGCAAGACATCCGCAAAAACCGGAACACCCCCCTGATAAATGACTACATTTGAACTGGCCACAAAAGTGATGGGAGAAACAATGACTTCATCCCCGGGCTTTATCCCTGCCGCAAACATTGCTGCATGAAGAGCGGCCGTTCCATTTGAAACAGCTATCCCGCGCCGCGCTCCAGTGAAGGAGGCTACCGCAGTTTCAAACTCGTCTATTTTGGGCCCGGTGGTGATAAAGTCGGACTTGAGGGTGTCAACAACGGCTTGAATGTCGTCATCGTCAATGCATTGTCTGCCGTAAGGTATAAACGAAGCCATGTCTGAAAAACTCTATTTATTTATACTCAGGATGTTCCTGACAAAAATCTTTTACTATTTTCTTAAGCTCTTCAATGGAAAGCCATTCCGTATTGGTGTCGCTCTTGTAAATAAAACCGTCCGGGCACTGCTTTCCGCCAGCGTCTTTAAGAGTCTGCTCATGATCCCACCATGAAAAATTTGGCTGAATAACAAACTGAGTGTCAAACTCCAGCGTTATTCTGGCGTCGTCTTCAGGTATCATGAGTTCATGAAGCTTTTCGCCGGGCCTTATTCCGATATAGCTTATTTCGGCGTCCGGGGCTATTGCATTTGCCACATCCAATATGCGATAACTCGGAATCTTGGGCACAAAAACTTCGCCGCCATGCATGTATTGAAGATTTTTCAGAACAAAATCAACGCCTTCCTCAAGCGACAACGAAAATCTTGTCATTCTTTCATCGGTTATTGACAGCTTTCCTGTTTTTTTCTGCTCAAGAAAGAAAGGTATGACTGAGCCTCTGCTCCCAACAACATTGCCGTATCTGACAACAGAAAATCGAGTGTTCAAAGTTCCGCTCATTGCGTTTCCATCCACAAACAACTTGTCTGAGCACAATTTGGTCGCTCCATACAAATTCACGGGATTCGCGGCTTTGTCAGTGCTAAGCGCAATAACCTTGTTTACATTCTGGCTGATTGCCGCCCGTATAATGTTCTGCGCTCCGAGAACATTTGTTTTTACCGCCTCAAAAGGATTGTATTCGCAAGCAGGAACCTGTTTGAGAGCCGCGGCATGAATAACATAGTCAACGCCGCGGAATGCCTCGTTCAGTCTCTCGGGGTCTCTTACATCGCCTATAAAATATCTGATGCAAGCGTATTTGTCGTCAGAAAACACCTTCGACATTTCATATTGCTTAAGCTCATCTCTAGAAAAAATAATAAGCTTCTTCGGCTTGTAACGCTCCAAAATAGTTTTAGTCATCATCTTGCCAAAGGAGCCTGTCCCGCCTGTTATCAGGATATTCTTGCCATTAAACATAATCCAGTTGTCCTTAAAAATTTAGATTATTTTCCGGAATCCTTGCGCGCTCCGCACCGTCAATTACAAAGCTGAAAAACCATAAGCAATTGACTATTAAGCAAATACATATAAACAAGGATAATCTGTTAATTTATCTCATTTTAACTGAATTTGCAAGTTTTATAAATGGAAATTGAAGGATTAGATTATCACTGCTACAGTGTCTTTTGATTTATTGACTTGACTGAAAAATTGAAGGTTTGTTTTTATATTATGGAAAAACTAAAAAAAGTGGCTAAAAATAAAATTTTTTTATTTCTTAGCCTAATAATCCTGCTCGCCTTTTCGCTCCGCATAGCCAGCAGTTTTCTTATAACCCGCTTAGACAAAGACTCGGTGGACTATATTTTGATAGCCAAAGAATTGGTAAAAAAAGATTTCCGATACGCCTTCGAGCGCAATCCGCGAATGCCTCCGCTATATTTTCTGCTAATGGCGGCTGGAGAAAAATCAGAACTGGGAGCTCATAACACAGGTGTTCTGATATCTCTTTTAGCCGGGGCTCTTTTGCCGCTTGCCGCCTTTCTCGCGGCAAGGGCGTTGTTCAAAGATGACAATCTGGCCCTGATTGCGGCATTGCTGGCGGCTGTTCATCCTTATCTGATAAGAATGAGCGTGGATGTAATGCGCGACAGCTTGTTCTGCGCAACCTCGGCTTTTGCCTTCGCGTTTGCTTTGTCTTCAACAGGCAAAGGGCTGTCATGGAAATGGTTTGCGGCTGGTTTTTTTGCGGCTATGGCTGTTCTTGCCAGAAGCGAAGGCATTGAAATTGCCATTGTTATTCTTTTATGGTGCGCGCTTGAGTTATTTTTGAATATTAAAAACTTCAAAACTGTTTCGATCAAAGTCTTTTTAGCGCTTGCTGTTTTCCTTGCGGCTTTCTCAATATTTTCATTTCCAGTTCAGTATATGCTTAAAGGCTCCTGTTCAAGGTGGCAGGTGATAGACCACAGAATAGTGGGATATATTGATAATTTTTTACACATTTCCAAAAAAGAAGTAATTATAATTGAAAACGATTAAAAACTATGAATTCTATTTTTTCTATTAAATTATGGCTCATTTTTTTCAAAAAAGCATCTCAAGCCATATTCCCAACGACACTTGTGCTGATTTTCTTTGCGGCTCTCAATCGAAAAGCTTTTAAAAACGCAAGCGCATTGCGAATGCTTATCATCGCCCTGATTTTCAGCATCCTTTACCGCTTAGTTTTCTTTCTCTCTGGAATGCCATTTGAAAGAAGATATTTCTATAGCCTCATAACCCTGGCTCTGATTCTTGGAACGCCAGGCATTCCGAAAATAGCGGAATTTGCGCAAAAATTGCTTCCAAAACGTTTTTCTGAACTGAAACTGAAACACATAACCACCTTTGTTCTCATTGTATTTTGCCTTATATGCACAGGCAAAGCGCTTAATCCTGACTTCAGCAAGAAATGGCTCAAAACAATTCCCGCGGAAATCAAACGCCTTTGCCCGGAAGGCGCAAAGCCAATCGTATTGACAACAAGCATGGACAAACGCATCTCATATAATGCCAACGCTGAATATCTAATTTTAAGCACACCCACAAATGCGGTTATACGCTGGAGGCTTAACAATGGCAAATTGGAAAAATTCCATAAGCCTATATACGCCGCCATTGTCACGCATATTCTCGGGCCGAAGAGATTCAACCGTGTAATCGCTCTTGATTATCCAATAGGAGTCGAACATCTCGGAGACAATATTGACAAAATGGGAGGAGCAAGAGTATTTGTCATTATAAAAGAGGAAGACGAAATATTCAAAAAGCGCTTTCAGGACAAAAACGTCAAATTCCCGTTAAAATTCATTAAGACATTCAGAGACAAGAAAAAACGGCCAATAGTTCTATACCAAGGATTTCCAGTTAAAAATGAAAACAAAAAACGGACATATGACGGACCTTTGACGAGTGTCAATTTTCTGGATATGAAGCAATGAAAATTCTCTTTCTGATAAAGTCTGAAAAGACTCCAAGCTCGCGCATACGCGTCGAAGACCTTGTCCCGTTCCTTTCTGAACACGGCATTGAGCCAATTGTTGAAGCGCTGCCAAAATCATTCTGGCAAAGGCGGAAATTATTCAAAAAAGCATCGGAATATCCCGCAACAGTGCTGCAGAAACGACTTTTAAAATGGGCCGATATGCGAGCCCTCCGAAAACACGCAAAATTCCTGGCTTTCGATTTTGACGACGCCATTTACTGCAGAAACGCATCTCCGTCAGACAATCCGCGCAACTATGAAAGCGCAACAAGAAAAAAACTTTTCCGGCGCACTCTTCTCAACTCCGACCTCATAGTCGCCGCAAACAGCACATTGGCTCAAAAGGCAAAACAAATCGCGCCTGAAATCCCGATTGAGACTATTCCTTCAACAATAAACCCGGACTGCGCAAAGCCCAAAAGCGATTATTCCATATCCAACCCCGTAATTTTAGGATGGGCAGGCACTAAATCAACCCTTAGATATCTCGACTATATTGCTCCCGCGCTTCGCAAGGCGGGCGAAAAGCATGACATAATTCTTCGCATAATAGCGGACGAATGCAGAGAAATCCAGGGGGTCAAAATTGATTTTATAAAATGGAGCCTTGAAGAGCAATATTCAAGAATACGCGACTTCGACATCGGAATAATGCCTCTCTCCTCCGATCCTTTTTCCGAGGGCAAAGCAGCATACAAGCTGATTCAATACATGGCCTGCGGCGTGCCATCGGTATGCTCCCCGGTGGGAATGAACGCCGAAGTGGCCAACAACAATCAAAATTGCCTAACCGCCAAAGACCCGGAAGAATTTGCCGGACAGATTATAAAACTTATCGAAAACAGCTCATTGCGCGAAAAAACAGGCAGACAGGGCAGGGAAGCTGTCGAAACTTTTTACAGCAACGCCGCCGCCGCAAAAAAATGGGCTGAAATACTTAAAAGCGCGACGCAGGCGTAAAAAAAGCTCGACGCAGTCGTATAACATCCAAGCTTTGCTTGGGCGCGCTCCAACGGCGAACACGTTGGTCGGCAACGCCGAAAAACATAAGGCATATATAAGATTGCGCGACAGCGCACAAGATACACTGAGAGACTATAGCTTATTGCCATGCGAAGCGCAATAAGCTGAACTTTGCCGCCGCGTCACAGATCAATATTTATGAGTGTGCCAATGCACCATATTTTGAAGCTTGATAAATTCTGCCTGTGTCTCCACTAAACACTTTGAAAGACACTCTATTCGACTGTTAAGCTCAAAATTGAAAAAATCATTCCGCGCAGTTTCGGAAGCCACTCGTTCTTCTGTCTCTAGATAAATAACTTGCTTTTCTTTGTTCTCTTCCATTGCCTTCCCTCCTCTTTTTTTGTGTTTGAGACAAAAGGGGGCGCAAAAAAAAGGCGTGCCCCAATTGCATTCACCCGAGGTACTGGCATACCCACATAGGAATACAAAAGAGACACACCAAAATGATGTGGTTCTCTTAAGCATTTCCTATATTTGAAAAGTGCCAGTTTTCGAGTGAAACGCTTGTCTATAATTTTAATTTTTACTTACAGTATTGCTTATATTAATAAATCCTTCTTATTTGTTTTGTCAAATTCTAATTTAACTGTAAGCGTGTTCTCGCCGAACGCTTACGCTTGAGCGCTGCAAAATTGCATCGCGCTTTTTTTTTAACTCCAATCGATTATTACGCCCATTGCGCTGGATCGGTCTTCCAGAAGTTGACTGTAAATATCGCCTGCTTCGGCATAATTGACGCGATGGCTTATCAGTTTTTCAACATCAATTTCACCATCGGACAAAAGATCAAAGTAAAATTCGGCGTCGCGCTCCATTGTCCAGGGATTGTCCAAAGTGGCCACTGGCGGATGCGAAAAATTGTGCGCCCCTATTATGCTGAAGCTGGGGCCGTTGCAGAGATCGTGAAAATCAAATTCTGTTTTGCCGCGCGGACTGCTGAGTATCACAAAGCGCCCCTGTTTGCGGAGCGCTGAAAATTCAGACGGAATGAGCGAGGCGTTTCCCGTCACTTCAAAAGCCAGATCGGCCATTCTGTTTTTAGTTTCTTTTCTTACAGCTTCAAGAAGGTCTGTCTTTTGAGGGTTTATCTTTATAAGCGCAGGGTCTTCGGGAAGACAGTTCAGCCGGAAATCTGAAATATCAACGGCAAAAACCGGTCTTGCTCCGCATAATCGGCAAAACAGCGCGGCAAACTGTCCAAGCAGTCCCATGCCATATACGACAACGGATTCTCCCCATTGGATTTTTGAGCGTCGAACACCGTTCATCACAATCTGAGGGATGGTGAAAAACACAGCATGATCATCAGACACAACTTCGGGAATTTCATAAACTTTGTCCATGTCCTGAACAACAAATGACGCGTGCCTGCCACAAGATGCGACTCTTTTGCCTATCCATTTCTTGTCAACAGATTCTCCAACGTCCACAATCTGCCCGATATTGTTGTACCCGGGTCTGTGAGGAAATTTGAAATTTTTCTCCCAATCCGACCCTTCCGGAAAATCTCCGCTGAAAACAGTCAGCTCTGTGCCAATGCTTATCAGCGTGCGTTTTGTTTTTATCAAAACCTGATTCTGGCCGGGCTTTGGCATTTTCTCGTCAACAAGCTCCGCTTTGCCAGGTCTTTCAAAAATGATCCCTGCATTATTTTCCATAATATTCAGCTCCTTAATTTAATTGCTGTCTATTTTTTATTATAAAGGAAATAAAAGAATCATTCTTTCTTTAAAAGCTCAAAAAAATATGCGCAATCGCTCAAAAGTGAAAATAATAAACAATAATAAAGAAGCGACAGGACATAAGTTGCCCGCCGTCGTGCGCAGGGGTCTCAAAAAAGAGTGGCAGATTGCTTGCCGACTGCGGAAAACAGGTTATCTTACCATCTTTTATGTGAAATATTAAGGAAAGACATCAAATATGAAAGATTTAGCAAAACCTAATAACTCATTAGATAAATTTATGCAAAAAGGGCGCGATTTCCTGGGATGCAAATATCCTATAATCTGCGGCGCAATGACCTGGGTGACAGAGCCTAAACTTGTCGGGGCTGTATGCTCCACGGGCGCTTTTGCCTCGCTTGCCGCCGGAAATGCCCCGGTCGACATAATGAGAAAACAAATTGAAGAGACACGTTCTCTTACCGGCGGAAATTTCGGTGTGAACCTAATAACAATAGCCCCCTCCTACAAGGAGCATCTTAAACTCGCGGCCGAAATGGAATTGCCATATATCATATTTGCCGGAAGCTTCCCAAAAGAGCGCGAAGTGGCCATGGCCAAGGAAAGCGGCGCAAAAGTGATGTGCTTTGCCTCTACATTGTCAATTGCGGAAAGAATGATACGCTTCGGAGCCGACTCCATTATACTTGAAGGCAGCGAAGCCGGAGGACATATCGGGCACGTTTCCGCAATGGTTCTTCTTCAGCAGGTATTGTTTGAAGTGCGCGATAAAATACCGGTATTTATGGCCGGAGGCATTGCCACAGGAAAAATGCTTGCCCATGTAATGCTTATGGGAGCCGCGGGCGTTCAACTCGGAACACGTTTTATAATGACAGAAGAATGCCAAGCCCATCCGGCTTTCAAGGAAGCTTTCAAACGCGCAAACGCGCGCGACGCCGTTTCCACCCCTCAATATGACTCCAAGCTGCCTGTGGTGGCCGTAAGATCGCTCAAGAACGAAGGTCTGAACAAGTTCGGAGCGCTTCAGCTTCAATTGCTTAAAGAAATGAAAGAGGGCAAAATCAAGCGGGAGCAAGCTCAGGAAGAAGTCGAAAAATTCTGGATAGGCGCCCTGAGAATAGCGGTTGTCGACGGCGATATAAAAGGCGGCTCGCTTATGGCTGGACAGTCTGTCGGGCTTGCCGACAGAATAGTTCCGGTTAAAGAACTCATCAACGAACTTGTCAATGACGCAAATGCCGAGCTCGACATCATAAAAGCAAAACTGCAATAAATGGATCTGGAAAATCATTTTTTTTAGATTTTTTTTGCTGAAATAATGAAAAATAATTTAAAAAGCATATAATATATAAGAGAATATTTAATGCTAAAAAAAAGAAAATAAAAATAAGGAAGCTCTAAAAATGGCTGGCAAAGGAAGCAAAAAAAGACCGACAGACGAAAAAAAGTTTCGGTCTAACTGGGAAAAAGTATTTGGCAAAAATAAAACAGCCAAGTCTGCCAACTGATATTGTCATGGACAAAATCTTTCTGCGGGATTTAAGACTAAACGCGATAATAGGAACTTATCCTGAAGAACGCGTGACTAAGCAAGATATTATCTTGAATGTCGAACTCCGTTGCGATCTCCGCAAAGCGGGGCGTTCGGACTGTTTGCATGACACTGTGAATTATGTAGACATTGAACAGCGCATAATACGCCATGTGGAAAATTCCAATTTCCACCTTATCGAAGCCCTTGCCGAGTCTGTGGCAGACATATGCCTTGAAACAGAAGGCGTAGCTTCGGCAAAAGTAACCCTTGACAAGCCCCACGCTCTGCAATCTGTCCGAAGCGTGGCTGTCGAAATCGAACGCTGAAAACTTTTGCCTGTTTTAGCTTCGCTTTAAGCCATGCCCGGAGAAAATCCGTTTTTTTTAATTTTTTAAAATTTTCGGAATAATTTTGAACCGAAGAAAGCATTTAAAATGCCAGAAGAAAAGAACAAGACAGAAATACGCAAAGACGCGGAATATTGCGATTCATCATTTGAAAATTTGAATATTGGCGGCGAAGATATTTCGAACACTACATTCACTGACTGCAATTTCACAAATTGCTTGTTTGAACGCACGAACATGAGAAATTGTCTTTTTGAGGATTGTGTTTTTTTCAACTGTTGCCTTATGGTCCCCAAAATAACAGATGTTCAGCTTAAAGATGTATTGTTTGACAATTGCAAAATAGCCGGAGTCTCATTTGACTCGTTGAACACACATATAATGTCGTTTTCTTTCAAAGAGTCAATGCTGCTTTCCTGTTCATTTTTCAAGCTGAAGCTGACAGGAATGTCTTTTAAAAAGTGTCAATTTGATGAATCATCCTTTTCCGAATCCATATTGACCAGAGCAGATTTTTCAGATGGAAAATTTAAAAGAACAAATTTTGTGCGTTGCGACCTTTCCAGAGCTGATTTTGAAAATGCGTCCGGATTTTCAATCGATGTTCGACACAACAAACTAGCAAAAGCCAAGTTTTCTGTCGTTAACGCGCTGGAGCTTCTGAATAATTTGGATTTGATCATAAAATAGAGGATAAACCTGCGTTTTATTGTTCAGAAACTCGTCTGAACTAAAAAAAGGGCTCATTTTTTATTTTTGTCTTCGCCGGCTTCCAAATCTTTTTTCAATTCTTCAAAACACTTGGTGCAATAGCCGTGCGAAGCGCCGGTAGGCTTGCCTTCGTCCACTTCCCAGGTTTCTATCTCATATATAGCTTTGCATCTGCAACATATTCTCGGAACTGACTTCTTCCTGATGTCTTCTCTGCTAATTTCCTGAGTCTTGTAAAAGTCCGCGCTTTTTTTGCGCTTGCGCTTAAAAATGTCTTCCATGTCCATAATAAATCCGCACTTAATTATTGGGTTTTGCTTTCTCAGCAATCTCCCCTGTCTTTTATAAAGTATTATCTAAACAACAGTTAAAGTCAAGTTTTTTGAGAAAATTTCTTTGCACAGGCTCAAATATTTCTTTGCAATGTGGCAGCTTTCCTTATTTGTTTATTTTTCAGGACTTTTAGCTGCATAAACACGGTGTTTCTTGACTGCTCATAATTTTTAAAATTTTTTCCAATTTTATTGCATCTCCTTTATTATCAAGCAAATAACTTTCTTTCTATTCTTTTAAAAAAGAGCAAAAGACCTGCTCTCAAGCTCTCTGTTGTTTGACGCTTCGGCGTTTAGTAAAAGGCGGAAGCGCCGGAAACTGAAAACACTCAAAAACAATGGAGACTATAATGACAAAAACAACAGAAAGACTTGCCATGTTTGACGCGCTCGAAATAGCGGCGCGGCCGGAGGCTGGCAAAACAGAAAAAAATCTTCCAGACGAATTTCTTCTGGTAAGGTTCGGAAAAAACAATTTCACAAAAGATGGCAAACGCGGGGATTTTGAATTTTCGGAAAAAGACGCGGACACAGTTATAAATGAATTTGTGGCGCGCGGCAAAGACCTTGTGATCGACTACGAGCACCAGACATTAAAGGGCGGTCAGGCTCCCGCCGCAGGCTGGGTCGAAAAGCTGGTCAAAACGAAAGACGGACTGGTTGCCAAAGTTAAATACTGGACCGAAAAAGCCTCGGAATATCTTAGACAAAGCGAGTACCGATACACATCGCCGGTGCTCCAGTTTTCGCGCAGAAACAAAACTGTTTGCGCGCTCCACTCAGTGGCCATTACCAACCATCCGGCGTTGCATTGCAACCCTGCCCTCGTGGCAGACGACACAGCCGCCGATGAAGAATTGGATTTGAATAAAAACAACAAAACAAAGGAAAAAGAAAACATGAACGAACTTCTGACAATGCTCGGACTCGTTTCCCTGGCGGATTCTTCCGACGAAGGCCAGCTCAAGGGCATCGAAGCCGAAGTCAAAAAACTTGCGGAATCAAAAAGCGAAACGCAAGAATTCCTGAAACTTCATGACTGCAGCTCCCTCGATGAACTCGCGGGAAAGATCCAGTCAATGATTCCCGTGGAAGAAAAACAAAAGCTGGAAAGCGCCATCAGAAAACGCGACGCTGAAACAGCCGTTTCCAAAGCTTTTTCAGACCGAAAGCTTATGGAAAGCTCGCGCAAGTGGGCCGTTTCTTTTGCGGAAAAAGACCTCGAAGGATTCACGGAATGGGCGCAAGGAGCCCCGGCAATATTGCCTGACAACAACGGAATCGACCAGAAAAAGGAAGACGGCTCAAGCAATTCAGCCTTCTCAGACAAAGAAAAAAACATACTCAGAAACCTTGGCCTTTCAGAGAGTCAAATAAAATCGGCCAAAAAGGAGAATGAATAAAAATGACAGCTCTTGCAGAAAACAGAAAAACAACCGAGCGCGACGCGCGCATTCGAAGCTACACCATACTTGACGGCGAAATTATTTACGCAGGCGGAATGGTTCAGCTAAGCACTTCAACAGGCGAAGCGGACATGGCGTCCGACGCCGCAAACTCCGTCGTTGTCGGCGTTGCCCAGAAATACGCGGACAACACAAACGACGGCGAAAAAGTGGAAGTTAAAACCGGCTGCTTCCTATTTGAAAACGACGCAACCAATCCGGTGACAAACGCATCAGTTGGAACGCGCTGCTATGTAAAAGACGACAACACAGTATGCGTCGTCGCCGGCGTCACAAACCAGAATGTGGCCGGAACCGTATTCGAAGTGACCAATGACGGCGTATGGGTAGAAATAGCCTCATCCATAGCCCCTGCCTCTTAAAACTGAAACACAAAAGGAAAAATTATAATGGACATTAACAGAGGAACAATGAGCTCCCTTTTCGAAGGGTTTAACATGCAATTCAAGAACGGCTTCGACATGGCTCCAGACTCATGGGCGCAGTTTGCCGGAAGCATACCCTCGACTACCGCGCTGAACACTTACCCGTTTCTGGAGCAATCCAGCGGAATGCGCGAATGGATCGGCGACCGCGAAATCAAAAACTTCGCAAGCAATAAACTGCAAGTTGTCAACAAAGACTATGAAGACACTGTCTCTGTGACACGCAACGACATCGAAGACGACCAATACGGCATCTATGGAACCCTCATCGCGCAGATGGGACAAAACGCAGGAAAGCTCTGGAACGACCTGACTTTTAAGGCACTCGTGAGCGGCAAAGACGACAAATGGCTTGACGGCAAAGCTTTTTTCGCGAGTGACAGAAAATACGACAAGAACACTGTCAACAACAAAACCACTTCGGCTTTGAGCGAAACAGCTTTCAACACAGCTTATCTGTCAATGACAAGCTATTGCGGACACTCAAACAAGCCGCTCGGCGTGATCCCGGACCTCCTTATTGTCGGCCCGGCCCTCAGGACAACCGCGTGGGATATAGTGAAAAACCAGTTTGCCTATGACGCGACCGACAAAGTTCAAGTCAAGAACGTCAACGAAAATCTTGTTGACCTCCTTGTTGCGCCCGAACTTTCCGGAACATACGCAAATTACTGGTTCCTTGCATCCACAAAAAGCGTAATCAAACCTGTAATGATCCAGCAGCGGAAACATCCCAAGCTGACCAGGCTTGACAAGGAAAGCGATGAGAACGTCTTTATGCGCAAAGAATTCATCTACGGCACAGACGCCAGGGGCGCGGCTTTCATGAGCCTTCCGCACCTGATTTACGCAGGCATTGTGTCATAACACGTTAAAAGAAAGTTCCCCGAGGCCTCAAATGAGGCCCGGGGAAATCATCTGAAACAATTTTATGGCCGGGGCAGGAATTGCATTTCCCACTCCCTTTTTGCTCCTAAAAAGATTCCGCCCCGGCCGCCCTTTTATTGAACTGTTTTTGAAAAAATTAAATGAGGATATTTAAAAATGTCAGACAACAAAGTCACCAACTTAGTAAAACCCGCCAGTGATCTTCTCAACTGGACAAAAACAAAACTTTCCGCGCATGAATCATGGAACACATACAAATATTCCGGAACAAGCTCAAGCAATCTTTTGTCAAGAATTCCTGAACTCATACTGCCAGTGGCCGTTGTCACATCTCAGGGCGCAAACTTTAACAACGAAGCCCCAAGGCGAACATCGACCATTGGCATCATTGTGGCAGTGGAAGACTATGGAGACATTGATCAGGCAGCAAACGAACTTCTTCCGCTCGTCGACAAAGCCATGGAGCTGCTTGATCACGAAGTTTACGACGATATTCTGTTCCGGGTGACCGGAAGCAGCCCAATTGATATGGGCAGCGAAAACATCGCGGCATACGAAGTTACATTCACAGCCGAAGACTACTGATTTTTTTTACATGCTCAAGAACAAATTCAAAATATTGTATTTTCCACAAAGAAAGTATATCTTTATGCGTAATGAAAAATATATTTAGAACTTTGTTAAAGCAGATTAGCTCTCGCCTTTTTATAGGTTTGTTGTGGTTGATTTTTTTGCCTGTCTTGATTAGCTTTGCTTACTTGGTCTTTTTTGTCAAAAACAATTCAATGTCTTGCTTGTTCTGGCTTGGCATTGTTTTTCTAAAACTCATTCAAGACTTGGCTTTAGGCTCTTTATTCCTTGTCATCTTCCGTTGTTTCTGCGCGGCTCCAAAAAAATTGCGGATATTTTTAAATGTATTTGGGGGTGGAGCATATTTTTTGTTATGCGCTTATCTTTTTTGGGACTTGTTGCTCTATGCCAATAGTGGCTATCAGATGACTTCAGCATTTATTCCTTATTTATTTAATCCTCGCATGTTCCTTCCAGTTCTCAAAACATTTAATGTTTGGATTTTGATTTTGCCGGCGTTGCTGTTTCTAGCTGCTTTCATTTTGTTTTTTGCGATGGCTCTTAAGGGAATTGCCCGAATAAATTATTCATCGAAAAAATTTGCCGCCTTTTTTCTTTTCGCCATTTTAGTGTTTGGAGCAACATTTTTTTTGCCGGATAATTTCTTTGTTAAATATAGCAACTCTGCCTTAAAGCTATGCTTGCAAGACCTTCGTGAAAATGTATTATGCTCCTATAGTGTCAGTCCTGAAAATGTTCGGAAAACTTTTAAAATTGTAAATGAAAAGTATGAATATCTTGACAAAGAATTTCCCCTGATGAAAAGAACAAGCTGTTTTTCAGGAGAAAAACTTTTCAACATAAAGTTAAACGACAAAAAGCCGCTTCATATTATTTTTATTTTTCTGGAATCTTTCAGAGCCAAAGATGTAGGTTGTTTAAATAAAAGAAAAGAAAGCATCACTCCGTTTTTTGACAATTTGTCAAAAGAGGGCGTTCTTTTTACAAATTTCTACTGCAACGGATCTCCTTCTTCGAAAGCTGTTGTTTCAACCCTCTACAGCGTTTTCCCGATATTTGACCAAAAAACGATTCAAGAAAATTATCGCCAGACTTCTTTATATGGGATTCCCAATATTTTGCAGGAGCGTCAATACGCAATGGGATATTTTTCGGGAGCGCATCTTGACGCGTTTCAACATAATAAATTTTTTAGAAAGCATGGGTTTGAAAGCCTGTTTGGGCTTGAAGAAATAAAAAAGCTTTTCCCCGACAGCTTAACCACCTTTATGGGGGTGTATGATTATGCCATATACAATTGTTTTCTCAACTGGATAATGCAAATGGACAAAAAAAAGTTAAACACATTTAGCTCTATTTTCTCTTTAAGCAATCATTATCCATTTTTTATCCCCGACGGGAAAAAGGTTTATTCATTGCCTAACAACGAGGCTTCTTCCCGTTTTATGAAAACAATGAGGTACACAGACTTGTGTTTGTCCGGGCTTATTAAAGCATTAAAAAAACTTGGATTATATAAAAAGTCGCTCATTGTTATACTCGGAGATCATGGGCAAACATTGTGCGAACATGGCACTCGCCTGGAGTGCAAAGATCTTTATGAGGAATCTGTTAAAGTTCCTTTGCTGCTTCTCGCCCCTGGAAAATTGGACAAGCCGAGAATTGTTAAAGATCTATGCAGCTCTATTGATCTTATGCCTACCATGCTTGATATTCTGCGCGCAGAGGATGTTGTGAATTCATCTATTGGCCGGAGTTTAATGCGGAAGCTAAACAAGCCTGTCCCTGTCTATTTTGTTTGTCCTTACCAGAGAATGAGAATGGGGATGAGAATGGGCGACTATAAATTTATATACAACAAACTTCCCGACTATTCAGAATATTATGACCTTGTGAAAGACCCAGAAGAAAGAAATAATCTTGCTGATAATTTTCCGGAACTGACAGAGCAATACAAAAAGCAGATGCTAAACTTGACCAGAATAGCAACAGCTCTAGCGAAAAAGAATAAAATATTCAGGAACAATAAATAATGCCGCGAAGCCCCAAAGCGAACATCTAATCTACCATTGGGGTCATTCGAAGTTATATTCACAGCCAAATACTACTGATTTTTTTAAAGAGCTGTTTTAAGAGTTCAGTTTTTCACGCATGGTCCAAAGTCCGGCTGACGGCGTGCTTATAAAATAAACTTCTTCTCCGTCGGGCATCGTGTTGAAGCCATTTTTCATTTTTTCAGGATTATAGCGCAACAAAGTCTCGTTGATGTCGGCGTAGTTGAAATTTACCCCTTCAACTTCCTCTTTTGTAAGATTTCCGGGAGCATAAGTAATTGTAAAGCGTCCTTCGGAAGAGCCGTGAATCAAATGCGCTGTGCCATGCGTCAAATCTTTAAGAATGGGCTCTGTTTTAAACAGTTCCATCACCTTTTCGGTTCCAACATAGCCATACTTGCGGATTAGGCTGTCCACTTCCGGCTGCTCTCCGAAGCGCTCAAGTCCCGGCGCAATAATCAACAGTTCTCCGCCGTCAGCCATAGCCATCCGCGTGCGGTAGACCGCTTTGTTTGCCACCCATGTGCTGTAAAACTCGTCGCCCTGCATTACCGCCACAACTTTTTTCAAGGGTTTGTCGACGATGGTTATGTTTTGCTCTCGAGAAGCCTTTGCGCCCTCCATATAAGTGTCCACATCATCGCCAACATAATAGCCGGTATGCGCAAGTTCGCCATTGTCATCATAAGCCATCACCACTTGAATAAACATATCGGGCAGATGTGAAAGGCATTCTTTCTGGGCTTTATTGTAACAATCCCTCAAAGGGGTTATCAATTTCCCCAGATTATTTTCAATGCCACAGCATGCGGCCATTATATGCGAGGCACAAATCATGTCTTTTCCGCCAAGGCCTATAAAATAATTTTTGTTGTGGTTGGCAAATCCCAGGACTTCGTGAGGAACAATGTGCCCGACATTGATAATGATGTCCCAATCTTCTTCGAGGAGCATTTTGTTAAGAGACACGGGAATGGCCCAATCAGCTTTGCCTTTGGATACTTCCTTCACATATTCAGCCGGCACTTCCCCTATTATTTTGCTTCCTCCGCGCCAGTCATGCGCATGTATTTTTTCTTCCGGAACCGAACCGAACATCCATTTGTTTTGCTTTGGCGTATGAGGCACATGTTGGCCAAGAGTCGGTATGAGGTGAGTGTCGGCAATCTTCGAAAAGAATTTGTAAAGCTCTTCCGTTATCCATCCGGCTCCACTGTGGGCGCGAGTTATGTCAGGCGGAAGCAAAAGAACTTTTTTGGGCGTCCTGCAAATATTTTCAAGCGCTTTTTCGCCGGCCTTTTGAGTTAACTCAATTATTTTTTCACGAGAAAGTTTTCCTGTTTCGCTAAACCATGGCATGCTTAAAATTCCTATTATTATTATAAAATATTAAAATAATTTTAATACTGCCGACATGGCTGAAAGTCAAGTATAAAGAGATCATTATTTATAAAAATAATATTTAAGGCGCAAAGCGCCGGAGCTGTAGCGCAATCTTCTATACGCTAACAGCTTTTGGCAAAGCCATCCTACCAGTCGGCGGCTATTTTTATTACCAACTTCTTTATAGTTTCATCAGTTGCCGCCATTGGCGCGTGAGCGTCTTCAGGAAAGAAAATGACAAAACAGTCGGGAGGCGCGCTGATCCATGTGTCCGGCTTGGCTGTGTAAAATTCGATGTCTTTTTCAGCGTCGTATCCCTGATTTGAACCGACGCATTCGGGCAGAGGCTTCCAGCCTATCATGTCTGTGCCATGGACAGATAATTGAATGTCAATGTATTTGCGATGAGTTTCAAGCATTGCCCCCGAGCGCGGACGCCCCACGCCTTCGGCAAGGATTGCGTAAACTCGCGAACCTTCAATGTCATGGCGGCCTTCCGAGAGCTCTGCCAAATTTGTCTGGCGCAAAAAGTCAAAAGCAGCCTTGAAGCCCGGGTGAAGTTTTTCATAAAAGGCAATTCTGTGAATATGGTCGATTATCATTTAAAATCCCTCCTTAGTTTCTAAAAAATACAGGGAATCTTTAATAATTGCAAATCCAGTCTGCAAGCTGTTCTTTTGTTCCCCCTGTAGTTTTTAATTTTCTGAATTAAAAAATTAAAAAAAAAAGCGCGCTTTGACGAAACAAAGCGCGCTTTATATTTATTGACTTGCGACTAAACGTCAAGCCATTTTTTGTCAATTCCAGAAACTTTCCAGTAGGCTTCCGCCATAAAGATAGCGTCGAGAACTGTGCACGCGCACATTGCTTCGACAACTGGATAAATTCTTGGCAACAGAGAAGGATCGCGACGCGTGATAGGCTCAAGCACAACGTCTTTCATTTCTTTCATGTTTACAGTCTCCTGTGCCACTGAGATTGTTGGCGTCGCCTTGACTGCGCAGCGAATTCTTATTTCTTCGCCGTTTGATATTCCGCCTAGAATTCCGCCGCAATTGTTGGATTTGAAACGGACGCGTCCAGTTTCTTTGTCAACATACGCTTCATCGTTCGATTCAGAGCCAAGCATATCGGCGTGCTTGAATCCGGCGCCGAATTCAATGCCTTTTATAGCCCCGATAGAGCAGATTGCATGCGCAAGCATGGAGCTTATTTTGTCAAATACAGGCTCGCCAAGTCCGGATGGAATGTTTTTGATAATGACCTCAGTCACTCCGCCGACAGTCTCGCCGTCGTCCTTGATTTTCAGGATGTCTTTTTCCATTGCATCGGCCACGGCAAGGTCAGGACAATTGATTGCGTTCTTGCGGTAGTTTGCCTTGGCTTCTTCATAAGTCAAAGGCTTTGCCTTGATGCCGTGGGATTCAACAGAATAAGCTATGATGTCTATGCCCATTTTTTGCAGAACGGCTTTCGCGACGGCTCCACCAGCCACGCGGCTTGCGGTTTCGCGTCCGCTTGCGCGTCCGGCTCCGACCCAGTCGGCAAATTGGCCATATTTCTTAAAGAAACCATATTCGGCGTGTCCTGGACGCATTTCGTCCTTGTAGCCATGATATTGCTCTATATGAATGTCTTGTATGTCATTGTTAGGAATGACCAATCCGACAGGAGCGCCAGTGGTCAGGTCGTCTTCCATCACTCCGGAAAACACAAAAACGCGGTCTTTTTCTTTGCGCGGCGAATCCAGCGGCGTTTGCCCCGGTCTGCGCTTGTCAAGTTCGTGCTGAACCATTTCAGCGGTCAGCTTAATTCCAGGGGGAACTCCGTCAACGATTGCCATAAGGCCGCCATAAAGTTCTTCGGGTATTGGCAGATTTTTTCTGAAGCCGCCTCCGTAAGATTCCCCGCAAGTAGTTATTCGAAAAAGCCTTCCAAAGGTGTTTCCAAACATGTCACACTTCTCCTATCTTATATTTAATTATTAGCTGGAACATAAACAATAGCTCGCTTCTATAAATAAAACAAGCAAGTATTCTCATTAATTGCGCCCGAAATGACGCGAATTGCGATGAATCTGCCAATAGTTTTAAAGCTTATAAAAGCCAAACGGAGCCTTATTTTTTAATACAGCTGTGTCTGACTTTTATATTCTTTTAGAGACTGTCTATAAACTTTTTAATTCTCTTCACAGCCTCATGCAAATCACCCATTGAAGCGGCATATGCGCAGCGCACAAAGCCTTCTCCGCAGCTTCCGAATGCAGTTCCGGGCACTACTGCCACATTTTGCTCTTTGAGCAATCGCGTGGCGAATTCATTGGAACTCAAGCCAGTGTCGGCAATTCTGGGAAACACATAGAACGAGCCTTTGGGCTTGTAGCAATGCAATCCGGCTTCATTCAAGCCTTTGACAATGACATTTCGCCGTTCGTGGTATTCAGTTCTCATCATTATCATTTCTTTTTTGCCGTTTTTCAACGCTTCCTCAGCAGCTTCCTGAGCAATAATCGAAGCGCAAAGCATGGTATACTGATGTATGTTCATCATTGCGTCAATAAGTTCAGAAGGCCCGCATCCATATCCAATTCTAAATCCTGTCATAGCGTAAGCTTTTGAAAAGCCGTGCAGGAAAACAGTTCTTTCCTTCATTCCCGGAAGAGTGGCAATGGAAGGAGTGACGTCTTCGTATGTCAACTCGGAATATATTTCGTCAGTTATGACAACAATATCATTTTTAATTGCTATTTCAGCTATCTTCTCTTTTTGCTCCACGCTTAGAGTCGCGCCAGTGGGATTGCACGGGAAATTCAATAATATTGCCTTTGTTTTAGGCGTAATGGCTTTTTCAACGTCATCGGGATCCAGCGCAAAATCATTTTCTTCCCGTGTTATAACCGGAACCGGAATTCCGCCAGCCATGGAAATTTCAGCGGCATATGAAACATAACATGGCTCATGATATATTATTTCATCTCCTGGATTGACCAAAGCTCTGATGATCAAATCCAGAGCCTCGCTAACTCCCACGGTAACAATGCATTCATTGACAGGATTGAAATTGAGGCCGTAATCATTATCAAGATACCGGCATATTTCTTTTCTCAGCGAAAGAGTTCCGAGGTTCGATGTGTAGCTTGTGTGCCCTTTTTCCATCGAATATATGGTGGCTTCGCGAATATTCCATGGAGTGACAAAATCTGGCTCGCCTATTCCAAGCGAAATGACATTGTCGTCCATTGAATTGACCAGTTCAAAAAAATCTCTAATGCCGCTTTTCGGCAAATTTAATATATGTGTTGCTATTTTATCTCTAAGGGGTGACTTTAAGTCTTTCATATTCTTCCTCATTATGCAGAATTAAACCTGATTCTTTATATTTTTTAAGCAAAAAATGTGTGGCTGTTGAAATAACTCCGTCAATTGTGGCCAATTTGCTGGAAACAAATTCCGCAACATCCTGCAGAGTGTCTCCCTGGACCTCCAATTGCAAATCATATCCGCCTGAAACCAGATATAATGAAACAACTTCATTAAATTTGCCAATTCTTTCGGCTATATGATTAAATCCCCCATCTCTTTCAGGACGGATTCTTACTTCGATAATTGCCCTTACCATGTTTCCGGGCAGGTCACTTTCACCTATTATGGCTTTGTAGCCTTTTATTATCCCTTCAGACTCAAGTTTCTCAATAATATTTTTTATTTTGTCTTCGCTTTTGTCTAATCTTTCAGCAATTTCAGCAGCAGTTATTCTGCCGTTTTCGCTAAGCAAACGCAATATATCTTTTTCCATAATCCGATTCCTTTCAATTAACAGGAGTTACCAATATAATCTTGCTATACGGCAAATCCCAAGTAAAAGACAGATAAAAAGTAGTAAAATATTGGAGCGTTAATAATAAGACTGTCAATTATATCCAAAGCTCCGCCCATTCCAGGAATAATTTTGCCCGAGTCTTTCGCGCCGCAAGCTCTTTTTAAAGACGACTCAATAAGATCGCCAACAAATCCTCCGAAAAACAAAAGAATGCCCACAAACAAAGCCGCAAAAAACGAATAACTATCAAAGGCCAGGCTCCAAAGCAACAGACTTGCAATTATGCTGCAGGCAAGCCCTCCAAGGGTTCCTTCCCATGATTTTTTCGGGCTTATTGATGGAATTATCTTATGATTGCCCCATGGCATAAGCTTGTTTGAAAGAGTGCCGATTATATATGCTCCGGTGTCCCCGGACTTTGTTGCCAGCACAAGAAACAGCAACAAATAGCCTCCGTCTTTCATCACGTATATGATCGGAATAAAGTTTAATGGAAGAATTATAAGGAAAACAGCAGAAGAAGAAACAATTATTTTTTCAAGCGAATTCACTTTATTTTTAGAAAGCAGAAGAACAATCCACATTGTAATTATATACAAGAGGATTACCGGAATCTGCACATAAGGCCATTTTACAAGTATTGTAAGTATAACAATAAGGCATCCTATAATGGCAGTAAAAAATGAATATGACTCTTTTTTTAGCTTTGAGCCAACCATCGAAAGAAATTCGCGGACTGCATTGTAAGCCAGAAAAATGGAAAAAGCCATAAATATAAGGGAGGCGTAATCTGACTTCCACAGGACTGAAAGCAGAAATAAAGGAATAATAATTACAAAACTTAAAGTTCTCCACCAAAACATTTTACTTTCTTCCTCCAAAACGCCTGTTTCTCTTATAATAACAGTCCAGGGCTTTTTTAAACTCATCTTTCCCAAAATCCGGCCAATATATATCGGATATATATATTTCCGAATACGACAATTGCCATAAAAGGAAATTGCTTAGTCTGAATTCCCCGCTTGTCCGAATCATTAATTCAGGATCGGGAATCTCAGAATCATAAAGATAATCTGAAAACAGCTCTTCATCAAGATTTTTTATATTTATTTTTTTGTCAATAGCATCTTGAGCTATTTTTTTAGCGGCGTCAACTATCTCAGCCCGCCCGCCGTAGTTTATCGCCAGAATGACGGTTCCTTTTGTGTTTTGTGCCGTCACTTTAACGGCATTCATCAGTTTTTTTCTCGTCAAAATAGGAATTTGGTTAAGACGCCCTATGGCTTTTACCCTAACTCCCTTCTCAATTATCTTTTTAAGGTTTTCGTCAAAAAAGGTGCGAAGAAGCATCATTAATCCGTCAACTTCCATCTTGGGCCGTTTCCAATTTTCTGTGCTAAAAGCATAGAGAGTAATATATTTCACCCCAAATTCTTCAGCTGCTTCAATAACTCTTTGAACCGCTTTGGAGCCTTCTTTGTGTCCCTCCAGATGCTTCAGACCGTTTTCTTTTGCCCAGCGGCCATTGCCATCCATTATTATTGCCACATGCTTAACAGTTTTTTCCATTTTATCAGGCATAGAAACGCTCCTCAAGCATCAAGCACAATGTATGATATATGGGCAAGTGATATTCTTGGATCAAATAAGTTTCGCTTTCAGGGACTTTTATGGCGCAATTTGCAAGTTCAAAACATCTTCCTCCATTATCTCCAGTCAGAAGAATTGTTTTTATTCCAAGCACATTGGCCAACTGCATGCATTTATATATATTATCTGAATTGCCGCTGGTGGAAATGCCAAGAAGAACATCTCCTTTTTTTGCCAACACAAAAAGTTGTTGAGCAAAAACCAGAGAACTGTCTACATCATTAGCAAAAGCCGTTGACAAAGCCGGATGGCCCGCCAGAGAAACAGCTTTCAAGCCTTTTTGCAGCTTTTCTCCAAAAATCTTTCCGGATTCGCCATATCTTGAAATAAATTCATTTTTAAGGCTCTCCTCTATTTGACGCTTAAGCTTGAATCCTTTCATAAGCTCCCCCACAATATGGTCGGCGTCGGACGCGCTTCCGCCGTTCCCACACACAAAGAGAGTTCCTTCATTTATAAATGAATGCTCCAACATTGAATATGCTTCAAAGACAGAGTCTTTTATAAGCGAAAGTTTTGGATATCGTTTAATCAAATCCGAGAGAAATAATGACATTTTTAGATATCTCCAATTGTTGATAAGCATGTTAATTAATAGTAAAATAGTTTTGTTAACTTATTTTAAAAGAAATAAAGTAGCATTTATTAAGTATATAGAAACATTTTATTAATATAAATTTTAAAAGTTTTTGAATTGGTTTTCCATCTTATTAACAGAATTAACATGGTATAATAATAAAAATATATTTTCTAATTAGAAATTGAACAATTATCATAATACATTAAGTTGTGAATAAACTTACTTATTAAGAAAAGGCAGGAACGCAATATGAAAATAAAAGTTCAGAAAGATAAGCTTTTAAAAGCATTGCAGAAAGTTAGCAATATAATCGGGACAAGATCCACATTGCCTGTATTGGGCAATATCCTTTTTGAAGCTGAAGGAAACACACTTACTTTAACCACAACCGATCTTGAGCTTCGCATAACCACGAAAATAGAAGCTGAAATCGAAAGAGAAGGCAAAACCACTATTCGGGCCAAGAAACTTCTTTCTATGGTTTCAAAATTTATTGGAGACTTTGTGTCTCTGGATTGCAATGAAAAGCATCACACAAAAATAGAGTGTGGAACTTCCAGATTTACTTTGCTTGGCCTCGGAGCTGAAGATTTTCCGGCTCTGGTTGAATTTACGCCAGTTAAAAGAATAAAATTCAAGGAAGACGAGCTTGCCAGAATTCTGGACAAAATATCCTATGCCGTGAGCTTGGATGATTCCAGAAAAGTATTGCATGGCTTGCTGTTTTCTGTGAAAGAAGGCGCTTTTACGGCTGTGGCAACGGACGGAAAACGTCTAGCGTTGGTTGAAAAGATGCTTGACGATTTCACTGGAGCCGATGGAGACACCATTATTCCGCTCAAGAGCGCCAATGAAATTAAAAGGCTTCTTGAAAAAGAAGGGGATGTTGTCATTGAAATAGGTGAGAAGCAAGCCTCTTTTGAAACTAAGGCAGTTACTTTGACAACCAAGCTTATTGAAGGCAATTATCCCAACTACAGGCAAGTTATTCCCGCTTCTTTCAGCAAACAAGTGGATATACCGACGCAGTTGTTTATTTCAAAACTTGAACTAGTTTCCATAGCTCTTGCTGACAACAGCGCATTTGTTAAAGTTTCATTTGAAAACAATCAACTGGAATTCAAGGCAGCAAGCACAGATGTTGGAGAAGGAAACGACTTTATCGAAATTGAATACAACGATGCCAGAGTGGATGTTTCATTCAATCCGGTATTTCTGGCCGATCCGTTCAGACATTCAGACGCTGACAAAGTTATTTTGAGGATGAACGACGGCTACAGCCCCGTGGCTATTGAAGGCGGAGAAGGTTTTCTCTATGTGATAATGCCCATGAGGAATAAATAGGTTAAGCTTTAAAACAGCAAAATATTTGAATGATAAATAGACTTGTTCTTCGTTCTTTCAGGAACTATTCAGCCGTTGATATCGCTGTGGGTCATCCTGTCAATGTGTTTGTGGGACGAAACGGACAGGGGAAAACTAATCTGCTCGAAGCTGTCTATTTTGCCGGAATGCTTCGCTCTTTCAGAACTTCCAGAATTGCCGATCTTAGAAAAATAGGCGAAAATAGATTTTATGTAGGAGCTGAAATTGCCGCAGGCGCCAGATGGAACAAATTTATTGAAGTGGAATATGGAGCCGGACGCAAATTAAAAATTGACGGCTCGCCTGTTTTCAAGGCAAGCGAATTTATAAGACAAATCAAGACAGTTGCTTTTTCGCCGGACGATATTGGAATAGTAGCCGGCAATTCTGGATTGCGAAGACGATTTGTGGATATCCTCATTTCTGTTGAAGAGCCTCTTTATCTTTCCGCTTTGAACGATTATATGATGGCGCTTAAGTCCAGGAACGCTGTTTTAAGGTCTCCAAACGCTGATTTAAGCGTTCTTAAGGCCTTCGAGCCAATCCTTGCCAGAAATGGATGCATTGTTGCAGAGAAGCGTATGGAATACATTTTAAAGCTGACTCAGGAAGTGCGAAATCTTCTCAGTGGATTTTCAAAAGCCGACTTTGAGATAAGATACAAAGTTCAGGCAGGCGCTGAAAATTATGAAGAATATATGGAAAGATTCGAAAAAGAGCGAAAGAAAGATATTTTTAAAGGTATGACTGGATTTGGGCCGCAACTTGATGAGTTTGATTTGATTTTCAATTCAAAACTTCTTAGAAATTTTGGGTCCACCGGACAATGCAGACTTGTTTCTTTGTGTTTAAAAATGGCTAAGATTAATATTTTGTCTGAAAATAACAATGGAAAAGACAAAATAGTGGCGCTTGTGGATGACGTCACAGGAGAGTTGGATTTAAAAACTAAAGAATTGTTTTTTAAGATAATAAACAAGGCTGAGCAGACATTTTTTACTTTTACGGAATTGCCTGATGACAAATTTTTTGATTCCGCAAAAATTTTTAAAGTTGAAAACGCCAATGTGGACTGTAAATAATATATTAAAATTGCCTGGAGCATTGTGTTAATATGAAAATGGAGAATATAAAAAAGGAAAATAAGTTTTTACTTTTGCTTTTTACTTTTGCCTTGTTGCTTATTGTTGTTCCTTTTTTAGGAAATTCTTCGCGAGATTGGGAAATTCAAGCTTTTTACTGCATTATTCTTGTGACTGCAATATATGCGCTTCGAAAACACAAAAGACACTTTATATTTTCAAGCTTTTTTGTGTTGTCAGGATGCTCTTTGCAATTGGTTAATCTAATAACTTGCTCAACAATTTACGGCATTCTGGGAAGCTCCTTTTATTTGTGCTTTTATTTTATTTTTATTCAGGCAATCCTTAATGATGTGATGAAAGCTCACAAAGTGACAAGAGACAGCTTTTGCGGAGCTATCTGCGCTTATTTTATGATAGCTATTTTTTTTAACACAATATACGGAATAATTGAATATTTTGCTCCAGGATCATTCGCGCAAATGAGCATTGAAAATGACAATGAAACTCAGGATCTTTTATACTTCAGCTTTATGACGTTGACTACAGTGGGCTACGGGGATATTGTCCCAGTTGGCAAGCACGCAAAATCTTTTGTTATTATTGAAGGAATAACCGGGGTTTTTTATATAGGCATACTTGTTTCCCATCTTATGGGTGGCCTGGCAAAGTCCAAAGTGGAAGATGGAAATTAAAATTATAAAAATTAAGGATTAAATATTTTTTTATGAATGCGATTATATGCAGATACCATGAAATTGCCATTAAAGGCGGAAATCGTTTGATGTTTGAAAACTGCATGATAAAAAACCTTTATCATTTGCTCGATGAAATAAAGCCTCTTAAGATTTCCAGAGCGAGAGGGCGAATTTGGATAACACGCAGAGACGAAGCAGATTTTTCTGAAAAAGAATTGGAAATAATAAGAATAAAGCTTGCGCATGCATTTGGACTTGAGACTTTTTCTCCGGTTATAATGTGCAAGCCGGATATTGAGGAGCTTTCTGAAGTTGTTAAAAATAGTTGTGGAAAATATTTTGACAAAATTTTTGAAAAAAAGAAAAAGGTCAGATTTAAAATTGACGCAAGAAGAAGCGTGAAATCATTCCCGCTTAATTCAAGGGAAATTGAAATAGAACTGGCGGCGGTTGTGGGATCTTTATATGACCATGACTCGCTGATAGTTGACCTGACAAACGCTGAAGTAAGCGTGGGATGTGAGCTTAGAAAAGAATTTGCTTTTATCTATTATGAATCTTGCAAAGGCCCGGGAGGACTGCCAGTGGGAAGCAATTCGCGTGTGTTGGCATTGCTTTCAGGCGGAATAGATTCGCCTGTGGGATGCTATATGGCAATGAAACGAGGCTGCCCTGTGGATTATCTCGCTTTTCACAGTGACCCTTACACCCCGCCGGAAACAATTGACAAGGTTAAAAAACTTACCAAACTCCTTAATGGATTTCAAAGAACCGGCGGATGCCTTTATCTATGCAATCTTGTGGATATTCAAAAACTTATCAGAGACAAATGCTCAGAGCGTTTTCGAACGGTCATATACAGAAGAATGATGTTTAGAATAGCTGAAAAAATAGCGTCAAAAGACAAACAGCTCGCGCTTCTTACAGGCGAATCTGTTGGACAAGTGGCCAGTCAGACTATTGTAAATATGAACACAATAGACAATGCCGTCAATATGCTTGTGCTTCGTCCGCTGGTCGGAATGGACAAGAATGAAGCCATCGGCCTTTCCATCAAAATAGGGGCTTTTGAAATATCCAAGGAACAGGTTCCGGACAGCTGCACTGTTTTTTCTCCAAAATCGCCTTCCACTTCCGCTCCTATCAAGAGAGTTGAAGATGAGGAACGCAGAATTGAAGATTATGAAAAGATACTTGAGCATATCATTGACAGTATGGAAGTTATAAATTTGACGACAGTCTGACGGATAAATGACAGCCGTCAAATTTTGAGTTCAAAGCTTTATGGCTTGTCAAATTCGG
>CAZYVR010000005.1:0-49300 GCA_964651145.1 uncultured Victivallales bacterium
CAGGATTTCCCACTTGCCTTCCGGCGTGATCGTTGCCTGTCAGGCCGAGCGTTCACAGCACAAGAACAAGGCAACCGCCATGAAAATGCTCAAGGCCAAATTGTATGAGCTTGAGGAGAAAAAGCGCCGCTCTGAAGCTGAAGAGATCCGCGGTGAAAAAACTGACATGGGTTGGGGCAACCAGATACGCTCCTACGTATTGCATCCCTATCAGATGGTCAAAGATTTGCGGACTCAAGTTGAAACAGGCAACACCGGAGCTGTCCTTGACGGCGATCTGGACCAGTTTGCCGAAGCATGGCTCAAAAATTTCGGCGGCAAATAACACCGCCTTGAATCAGGAGCATTAATCAATCTTTCTTAGCCTTACATCGTCAAACCAGACTGTGCCAGTTGCGTTCATTATCCTCAAGCGTATGTAGCTTCTGTGTTTAGTATTGACTTTTTCGTCCGTTTTGATAACAAACCCCTGCTTTGTCCAGGGAATTGTGTCAGTATACCAGTTGATGGGAAACCATTCGTTATGGCTTGTCATGAGATTTACACATGCTCCCCCTTTTTTTCCGCCGATGTTTTTTATGTCTTTAGTTTTTACAAAATATGTAAGGAGGTATTTTGAATTGGGTTTCAGCTCTGGCAGATATTGCGTTACAAGGATTTTTCCTGACGGCGAAGCTATCATCTTTAAGCTTTGTCCGCCGTCCCGGAAAATCTCTTTGTCTATCTGTATAAGCTTTCTTTCCACCGGCAGCCTTGGCCCATGCCATCCAGACGGAAAACCTTTTGTGTCAAGTTTCTTAAAAGTTCCGTTGTCAATTACTGATTTGCTATCGGCTTTTTTTTTAACGAAACGAATTGAGCCGAAACGTTGCAATTGATGGAAACCTTTGTTTAGAAACGGGCTCCATGTGTAGAGCTGATTTTCTTTTCTTGTCACGCCTTTAAGGTTTCTTGAACGACAGAAGTTTGCGACAAACGCTGAGCCTGGCTGAATTCCTTTTGCTCCGAGTTTCTCAACGGGTATCTTTAATTCGGCCTGCCAGCTGTCTTTGCTTATTGTGGTTTTAGCGTCAATCTCACCGTTCCATTCCCCATCCATTCTCTTTTTGCTGTCTTTGTCAATCGTGATTTTCTGGTCTGAAACGCTTCCCGCCGGATTTACTATTATCTGGTAATAGGTTTTTCTGTCGCCGGAAGGATTGAGGAATATTTCAACCGAGGCATCTTTCCATATAAGCTTGTCGTCCTCTTTGCGTTTTGTGTATGACAAATTGCCGATTTTGGGCTCTTTGCAGTCTATTGCAAGGTAGAGATATTTGTCGCTCCATTGACCGTACACGATTGTCTGAACAAGGGCTTTGTCCTCTTTCCACGCAACCATGTTTACGCTTGGGGAATTTTTCCATTCGTTCCCTATTTTTCCATCAATAATTATTTCCTCTTTGGACGGAGTTATTTCAAAGACCAGGTCTTCAACCTCTTTTTTACGGGCGTAATATTCGTCTCTTGCCTCGAGCAGTTTTCCATAGAGATTTTTCTCTATAAATTTTACCCTGGCAAGACTATCCTTGTCGTTTGCGGCGAGTTTTTTTGCTTGATCAATGAAAGATTGCAATTCGGTCATTGTGTCATTTGAATAGATGTTTTCCCAGATGATATTTTCCGCTGGTGGATATCCTTTGGGACCTAAAGGTGTGTCAACTGTTTTGCCAAGACATTTTATCCAAAGCTTTTCCAATTTGTCATAGAATTTGGACATTGGCTTTGCGCCCGGGCCAAACATTTTCCGGGCATGCTCTTTCAGGAGGGCTTCCACGTCTGTCGAGTTGTCCCACCCCACCTTGAAGAATACATACCAGTTAAGGTAATTGAAAAGGAACTGATCGCTTCCTGATTCCATAAAGGCTCCCGCAATATTCGGCCCGTTGCGCTTAAAGAAAGTTCCTATGCAACGCGGCGTTACGTTAGGGGGGCCCTTGATGTTTCTTGCGCCGTATTTGCTTGCGTAAGTCCACAGCCACACTTTATGTGGGGCTATTTTTTTGTTCCAGTCAAGAATCAACTGGTCGTATTTTTTCTGGTATTTTGGGGCTTTCTCTCCCCACGGTCCGATGACCGCAAGCATGACCAAAACATTCTCCGGGATATTTATTTTCGGGACGCCTCTGTATGGGCCGTAGGCCATTGCGGTTATATATCCTTTGATTCCGTTCTTTTTTAACTTGTTTGCGATATTTGCGATGAATGTCCATACCAGTTCACCGGCTTCATTTTTTCCGTAATACTTCCAACAGTTGGGACATCGGCAGAAGTTGTTCGGGCCATGTCCATCCTGGGGCATTATATTGAAGTATCCCGGCTGAAATCCGGAATTATCCCAGGATTCGCCGTACTTATGTTTTATTCTTCTTTCTTTGGCTTTACGTCCGGTAAAAAAATATTCCGCGTCTGTGTAGATCTCATTTTCAAGGCCTTTGTTCGCGAAGCACAGGTGTCCGCGATGTCCGGGCAGGGACATGTCATTGTCTCTTTTTCCATTCGGGAGCAACGCGAAGTAGTCGGGGTTGGACTTTGCGAATCTGTAGGGGAGGCCGATTCGACTCAGGCCATGACAATTCGGGATGTATTCAGTTTCACCCCTCAGTTGATATATTTCTCGGTTTTTAAAGGCATAGCTTTCTTTTTTTGTCAGCTTTTTCGGCAAGTCGCCTCCTGTGTAGGAAGACACTTTCCGTTGCATGAAGTCTGGAGCTTCCACTATGTCCATTGTCGGAATGGTCAGTGTTTTGTGTTTTGGGACAACTGTTCCTATGTCGCCTGGGAAATAAAAGCGAACGCCAAGAAATCTTTCCAGAAAATCATAAACCCCGAATAATGTGGCGCGTTGATAGTGTTGCGCCCATACGCTTGATTTTAATGCTTTTTCAGGTTTCTTTTTTGCCGCGTCTTTTCCGGCAATATATATTGCGTTGCCTACCTTTTTTATAATAAAAGCGTCGCGAGGCAGGTCTGCTATTTTTATTCCGGCTTCTCTGGCTGCTTTGGAGTCGCCAAGTATTATGGCGACTATTCCCTTTGTTTGTTTTTTTACTATTTTGAGCTTTGCCCCTGTCGACTTTTTTATGAATCTTTGCAGCTCTTTCGCCGCGAATTCGACCACTGGGGGCGAGCCTGCCTGAATAACTATTTCGGCGTTTTTCTTCCCGTTTTTGACAATTGCAAGGGAGTCATTTTTGTCGATTTTTGTCAAATGTTTTCCATGCTTGTCCAACGGGCTTTTTGCCGTTATCCTTTTTGACATTTCAGTGTTTTTGCATCCTGCGCCGATTGCGAGCGCAAATGACCCGAGCAAAGCCCATTTTGTGATTTTTTTCCCCATTGATTTTTCTCCGTATTTAATTATTGTTAATTTACAGTATGATCCAGCCAGGTTCCGTTGAGTTCTTCAAACCTTTTCCCTTCCACATGGAAGTCGCCATAAAGGCAGTTCATGGAGCCGGAGTGACGGAAGTCTCCTCCGCTCTCGGCTTCAAGAACATCGCCCTTGAAGGGGAATACGTTCATTGAAAATAGAACAGGCCACCCTTCTTCTCCTGCGCCTATGCGTTTTGAGTCGATCCGATAGATTATTTGGGAGGGTTTCCTGATGCCGCTCAATCTCTGCATATGCGGATAAGTTCCGTCAGACGGCGCGTCCCAGCGCATATAATAGTTTTGACCGTAGCTTTTGCGGGCTTCATTTGGATACTTTGCCCTGAATGAATCGCCAGGGCACCAGTATATTCCTGCAGTGGCTGTTGTGTTGGTGTCATAGGGGATATTTGTGTAATCTTGCATATCTTTGAAATATGGAGCCGAAGCAGCTATCTGCCCGGGGAAATATTCATTATAGTCGTTGATATAGGATACTGTGGCAACCCCAAGTTGTTTAAGATTGCTTGCGCATGCTATTTGTTTGGCCTTTCCCCTTGCGCTGTTCAATGCAGGCAAAAGCATTGAGGCCAATATCGCTATAATGGCAATCACAACGAGCAATTCGATGAGTGTGAACTGTGATGTCTTTGTTTTTTTCATATTGTTTCGCCTATATTAAAAGTTGACTGCACTGTGTAGCTGGCTGTTTTTTTAATGTTTTCGCCCTTGATTCTTCCTATCAACACTTCCGCCGCTTTTTTTCCCAACTTTTCCGATTGAATGTTTACTGTGGAAATATGGGGTTTCTTGAATGTCGCATATCCCATCCCCTCAAACCCCAAAACGCCTATGTCTTTTCCCAGCTGAACGCCTTGGTAGGTGAACTTGTCCGCAAGGTCTCTTGCCAAACTGTCAGTGGGGCTAAAAATCAAGTTTTTTAGTTTTTTGTCCAGTTTTTTCTGAACTTCCTTAAAGGTGTTTTCATAAGGATCAATATTGTAATTGACCTCAAAGATATTTTCATCGTCAATTCCATTTTCTTTAAGGGTTTTTATAAATGAATTCAGTCTTTTCTCTGTATGTTCAGAGGCGAGAAGATTTCTGCAAAGTATGAAGTTGTCATAGTTCATTTTTATGCAGAGTTCGGCTCCGCGTTTTGCGCCATCAACATTGTCAGGCGTTATGGAGTCAACAGGAAGATTGCTGCGCCTGTTTATGATTATCATAGGAATGGCCGTTTTTTTCAACACAGCTTGAAGGTTTGAGTCAGGAATGCGTTCGTCCACAAAAAAACCATCGGCTTTGAGAGCATGCTCCAGCATGCTCTCTTCAATCAGATCAAGCGCCTTTGATGACGGCTCATGGTCGTCAAGGGGCATATTGCATTGAGGATAAAAAATATCAAAGCCTTTTTTCATGCACTCTTGCTGGATCGCCTGATTTATGTCATTAAAATAATTGTCATGCAATGTGCTTTGGCGGAAAGGGCGCATAAAGAAGGCTATGGTTCCATGAAGTTTTTTGAGGTTGGCTTTCTCATTGTATTTTTTGGCAAAATATCCTTTGCCACTCACAAATTCAATATAGTTTTCATTCGACAGCTCTTTTAGAACCCGAAGCGCTGTAACATGGCTTACATCATATTTTCCACGAATATCGTTTACAGAAGGAATTTTTTCACCTGCTTTAATTTTCTTGCAGGCTATAAGCTCTTTTATGTCATTTCCTATTTTCTCATAGAGAGGCTTGTTGGTCATTTAATTATCCTTTACTGGTAAAGTCTAGTAATATTATAACACAGTATCCTCTTTTGTCAATATCATGGAAATGATTTTTTTAGGCAACTTTTGATGAAAGCTTTCGCCTTTGCTTTTCTTATTTGGCAGTTTTTAATTTATTTGCTATTATGCAGGTTTCCGCAAACTCAGCCATGATCTTAGCCAATGGGTCTGCGCATGTCACAAACTCTATTTCAGAAGACTCTTTTATTTTCAAATGCTTGGAAATAAATTCTTTGATCTTTTCTGAAAGAGAATGATGCTTTCCAGAAAAAACAATCATGTCAACTCCTCCCATCGCCGCAACGCATGAGCCGCACGCTTTTAGTATTCGATATTCGAATATCTCTTTTGCCAGAATGCATTCCGGGGAATTTGACAAATAAATCTCTGGAAAATCAATTTTATTTTTTCCTGTGATTCCCCTCAGCCCGCTTTCTTCGCTCAAAATGCGGTTTATTTCCTCGGGCCCAAGCCCCAGCTTCTTATTGAGCATTGTTACAATGAATGGGTCTATTTCTCCGCATGTGGTCCTGCCCGGCAAGCCCTCCAGCGGAGTGCATCCGCTTGTTGTGAAGACAGGCTTGCCTTTGATGGCCGCCACTATCTCCGGCAAAGCGTCCAGGCATATTGAAATAACTCTTTCCGCTTTGTTCTTTTTGCCTTCTTCCACTGCCGCCTGATGAAATATGCCATGATATCCATAGCGTCTTAGTTTTAATGACTCCGATATTTTGCGCGGCACTGCGTAGAATGCTTCGCGTTCAGGCAGGCTGCAAAAAAACGCTGTTTCAAAAATGAAAACAATAGGCATCTTTTCGGCGGCTAGAGCCAGCTCTATCGCCAACTCTATTGTAGGCGGTATATGGATAGGCGCTTCGCTGGCCAGTTTTTGAAGGGATTCGATGGTTTCTTTATCGGATATTGTGTGTTTTTTGAATATGTTTCCCCCATACGGCACCCTTATCGCCGTGAATTCAGGTGAAAACTCAAAATTGTTCAGAATCTCAAATATTTCCCTCAGAGTCTTTCTTGGCCCCAAAGAACGGAAGTCTTTAATCCGTCCATTGCAGGCGTTTCTTTTCCCGGAGCCTCGCATCAGGCAAAAATCTATCGAGTTTTTATATGGAATCAAACTTAGTGAATTCATCTTCAGTTCCTTTTTGCCGCTTCAATGCGGCTTCGCTTCGTCTTGCTATGGCAAGCTCTTCATTAGTTTCAATTACGAGGATCTTTACGCTGCTTTTGTCGCTTGCAACATCAATTGGAAGATGTTTAGCTGCGTCGTTTTTTTTATAATCCATTTCGACGCCAAAGCTTGAAAGACCGGAACAGACAGCCCAGCGGACATAAGGAATGTTCTCGCCTATAGTGTCAGTGAAAATTATTGCATGAGGACTGCCCACAATAGCAAGATAAGCCCCCAAATATTTTTTTATTCGCCAAAGGTATATTTCCTCTGTTCTTTCCAGATTGGCTTGCCCCTTGCCTTTTGCGCTTTGTCCATTCAGGATGTCCCTTATGTCGCCCGAAACACCTGAAAGGCCAAGCACGCCGCTTTCTTTGTTGAGAAGCTTTTCCACTTCTCCGCCGTCTCCCGCCGCCCTTGAGAGCAGGCGCATGGCGACGCTGGGGTCCAGATCGCCGCAGCGAGTGCTCATGACAAGTCCCTGCAATGGAGAATACCCCATTGTATTGTCTGCTGATTTCCCTTTTATGACAGCGCAAAGGCTTGCGCCGCCACTGCCCAGATGACAGCTTACGGCATTGAATTCATTCAAAGGGACCTTTAAAAAATTGGCGGCCTCCTCGACCACAAACTGATGGCTGGTTCCATGAAATCCATATTTTTTAATGCCTGCTTTCCGGGCAAATTCAATGGGAAGAGGATATATTTTGGCATACTCGGGTATGCTGGCGTGATATGCCGTGTCAAACACCGCCACCTGAGGAAGCTTCGGATATTTTTCGCAACAGGCTTTGATCAATGCCACTGCCGGAGGATTGTGAAGGGGAGCCATGTCGTTGATCTGCTCAAGCTCTTTGAGGTTTTCTTCAGAGATAATTGCCGCATCTTTGAAAATATCGCCGCCGTGAACCACCCTGTGCCCCACCGCGTCAGGAGCGAGGGCGGGATTACCGGAAACGATATCCATCACTTTTTCAAAAGCGATGCTGTGATTTTCCATGTCGGCTTCAATGATCATCTCATGTCCGTTTACGCGGTGGAATATTTTTGAGCGCTCGCTGGTTTTAGGCCCCACTCTTTGAGCTTCGCCGCCCGCAAGGGCCTGGCCGTCGGGCATTTTAATTATCTTATATTTCAAAGATGAACTGCCACAATTGAATATCAGTATTTTCATCTTGATAGTCTTTCTTTTTTCGAATCATATTTCATCTGAAGTCCATCCGAAAACAGGAATGCCCACAAGGCCGTGAGCGATGGCGGCTGTCCCGAAAGCGCACTCATAAACCTTCTCCATATCCAGAGATTCATTTGGCTTGTGAGCCTGTTCCTCTTCGCCGGGGCCATAGCCTATCACTGGAATGTTGAATTCATTGCATATCACGCCGCCAGCAGTCCCCATGCCTGGCTGATCAAGTTTCCATTTTCCTGTTTTTACTTTGCAGCCTGCGGCGGCGAGGGACTGGCGGCTTCTTTCCATTAATGGGTCAAACGGGTCTGTCTGCCAGGCGCTTGACAAGCGCTTGACAAGCGTTCTTTTGCCGGAATGCGACACTCTTTCATCCTGAGCCACCTGGACTTCAAGCGCCAAAGCTTTTTCTGAGCTCAAAAGAAGCCCGGCTTCATGCTTGAACCATTCAGTGACAGCCTCAACTTGCTCTCCGCAATAAAGTTTTTTCTCCAGGCAAATGCTGGCCTGTCTTTTTCCATGCGCAGACCCAAATTCGGGAGCCTTGAAAGATATTCCATTTGCGTCGGCCAGTTTTCCATCTTCGCGTCCTCTGCCCAAGCCTTTGCAAATGTTTTTTGCGCTGTCATCAACCATAAAAGGATTGTTGCCTTCAATTTTAATGTCCAATTCCACCCGGCCATTATGCCCGTAATAGACGCCCAGGTCTGTGGGCTCTCCAAGAATCACATAGTCAGGGTTCAATTCAAGCGAGGGCAGTGTTTCTCGCATCAAGCTCTTTACGCCAACGCTGCAGCCGTTTTCCTCAGAAACTGTGGCGGCCACGATTATATTGCCTTTCAACGGCAGCAGGGATCTTTTTAAGAGTTCCACCGCATAAATTTGCGCCGCCAGTCCGCCTTTGCAGTCGGCGGCTCCAAGCCCTTGCAGCCTTGTGCCAGAAAATGAAGCCTTAAGAGGCGGGGTGTCCCAATTTGCGGCATTTTCAGGAACCGGAACCGTGTCAATGTGAGAATTGAGCATTACGGTGGGGCCGTCTTCTATCCCGTATACCACGCCTGTCACATTGCCTGCGTTGTCCCTGCAGACTTTGTCAAAGCCAAGCATATTCATCTCTTCAAAAATAATGTCGGCAATTTTTTCTTCTTGCCCGCTCGGGCTTGGAGTTTCCACCAGCTTTACGAGGAAATCTCTCATTTCCTCTTTCATTCCTTTTAATCTTGAGCTTAGAATCGTGTACATCTTTCATTCCTTTGTTTTATGGTTTTGTCATATTTATCTAGCATAGCTGGCGCCAAAAGAGCAAAAACCAATTCAATTTATTAAAGGCCAATCACTTGCATCATTTAAAGCTCTTGACTTTTTCGCAAGCGTGTATTACATTATGAAATAATTGATTTCTTTTTGAAAGGTTTTTAAAAATGAAAGCTTCTAATCTCGAGTTAAGCGAATTATTGGAAATAAAAGACGGATTTATAGGCATTCACGGGCGGCGGCTTGTGCTTCATGACATTCATGCCATGGCGCAATTCAGAAAAGATCTCATGGAGAAATCGGGAATTGAAGTCGCCAGAAAAATACTGACGCGCTTTGGATATTTTGGGGGCCAGACGGGAGCCGCGGCAATGAAAAGGCTTTTTAAATGGGACAGCCCTGAAGAATGGATAAAAGCCGGGGCTCGGCTCCAAACCCTCAATGGAGTTGCCAAAGCTTCTTTTAAAAAGATCCAACTGGACTGGGACTCTAAAAGTTTTTCAGGAGAAGTGCATTGGCGGGATTCGGCTGAAGCCGAAGAGCATCTTTTTGAAATGGGGATATCGGAAGCGCCTGTGTGCTGGATGCTGACTGGCTATATCAGCGGTTATGTGTCTTTTTGTCTGGGCAAAGAAGTGTTTTTTGTTGAGGAAAAATGCAAGGCCCAAAAAGATCACACATGCCTTGCCATCGGCAAAGACATTGATTCATGGGATGGGGGAATTGACGCCCATATCGATTTTTTTAAAGGAGAAAGCATACTTGCAAAAATAAAGGAATTGTCTTCTGAGCTGGAAAATAAGGAAAAAAAACTGAGAGATCAGCAGAGAAGGCTCGAAACAATAAGCCCCAAGCTGGCAACTGAACATGTTGAAATTCGCAGTCAATCTTTTCAGAAAGTTTTTGAGACGGCGGCGAGAGTGGCGTCCTTTGACACTTACCTTTTGATAAGTGGAGAAAGCGGGACAGGCAAAGAAGTTATGGCGCGCTTTGTCCACCGCAATTCCAATCGTTCGCAAAAATCTTTTGTGGCGATCAATTGCGGAGCCTTGCCGGAAACATTGCTTGAAGGCGAACTTTTCGGCTATAAAGCCGGGGCCTTCACCGGGGCATCCAGAGAAAAGAAGGGGCTTTTTGAAGAAGCGGACAAAGGCACTATTTTTCTTGATGAAATTGGAGACGTGTCGCCGACAATGCAAGTCAAACTTTTAAGGGTCTTGCAAGAGCGCGAAATCCTAAGACTGGGAGAGAACAAGCCCAGAAAAATAGACGCAAGGGTGATAGCCGCAACAAACCGCAATCTTCAGAAAGAAGTGGCAAAAGGAAACTTCCGGGAAGACTTGTATTATCGTCTCGCGGTCGTGGAAATTGAAATTCCGCCTCTTAGAAAAAGAAGCGAAGATATTGTTCCGCTCGCCAGATTTTTTGTGAAGCGTTTTTCAAAGAAACTGAATATTCCCAATCTGCGAATGGACTCAACATGCATTGAATACATGACATCGTACAATTGGCCGGGAAACATAAGAGAGCTTGAAAACACGATTGAAAGAGCGGCTGTTTTTTCAAAAGATGCCCTGATTTCAGTTGATTGTCTGCCTCAAAAAATAATCAATTTCAATTCTGCCCAGATGCCATATGAAGAATTGGGCAACGTCTCTCTTTCAGAAATGGAGCGCAAGCATATTCTTGCAGTTCTGGAAAAATGCAATGGGAACAAGACAAGGGCGGCGCAAATGCTTGAAATAAGCGGGGTCACTCTTTGGCGCAAGCTTTCTCTTTTTAAAGACAGCCATAGATGAACAGATGGCAATGCTTAACTTCTCGAATTGCAAGATGAGACTGCCTGCATATGTTAACTGTATTAGCCAGCATTTTTTTCCGTCTTGTGCGCAATTTCTTCACAACTTTTTGACGATCAATACCTTTTCATTTAGCTTTATTATCTAATATAATAAAGACGCAAGTCGTTTATTGCAAACAAAATACAAACTCATGATGTTGATCATTGAAAATAATGCGGCATAGAATTTGCTTTTTGAGGGGCAGAAATGTTAAAAATAAAACAATAAATCAGGAGAAAGAAGATGAGCATAAGTTCAATCAGTTCCGGCGGTGATTTATGGATTGACCTTTTTACCTCTCAGGCAAGCGCTTGCAATGATGTTTTGACGCTAGGCGAAGCTGATGAAGCGGCGAGTTCTTCCACCAGTCAGAATAAGGATTTCGTAAAGCAATTATTCTCGGATGTTAGCAGCTCCAATAGCGAAACAGTAAGCAATGAGGAATTATTGAGCAAAGTTAAATCCTCTATGGAGCTTCTGTCGAAATTACATGACTCTTCTAGTCAAATAACAATGTTTGAGGCCCGCAATCAGAATGCTCCTGATTTCTCGGCAATGGCTTCAAACATAATAGATTCAGCAGACACAGATGATGACAGTTTGCTTTCTCAGAAAGAATCAGGCCTGAATGAAGACATTTTTCTTCAAATAGACTCTAACGGAGATGGAACACTCACGGCTGATGAAATAACAAATGGTCTTAAAAATATGCATCCGCATCCGTCTCCACCTCCACCTCCACCTCCACCTCCACCTCCACCTCCACAGGATGATTCATCGTCATCAAGCGACACTTTCTCATCCATATTCATCCAATTTGACACTGACGGCGACGGAATAGTCAGTGAAGCGGAACTAATCCTTGGCCTTGAAAAGATGAATAATCCACTCAAAAGCCTTTTGGATATCACCGACTCAAGCGACGATGACAGCAGTTCAAATACAGCAGTTTCAGATAACAATATTCTGTCTCGACTCAATGCAATAGCATAGGGAATGTGCTTTTGTTCTGTGCTTTGTTGAGTCTGTTTTCTGACATTCCCATTTTGCAGAGTGTGGAGAAAGATTACACCAGGATATACAACTTAATTAAATAATTTATATACAACTGAATATAGGCATATTGGGGAGAAAGCAAACTCCGCTGACGCGTTATTTTTTCAGGCAGCGTTTGATAAAGTCGTCGAGTTCTTTCCTGTAAAGGGTTTCGCTGGCAAAATAGCAGTCGTTGTGCGAGCCGTTGAGCTCCACAAATTTTTTGGGCTCGGGCGCGGCTTTGAAGTTTGACGTGCCGTGCCTGAATTTGATGATTTCATCGTCGGGGCTGTGCAATATCAGTTTAGGGCAGTGTATTTTTTTGATATGCGTGTTGGTCTTAAGCTTGATTCTGGTCAGGAGGCGCGCGGGCAAGTAGGGGTAAATGTCTTTTCCCATTTCAGCAATCGACATGAATGCCGACTCCAGAATAAAACCGGCTGGCTTTTTGTCTTGCGCAAGGTGAGAGGCAACTGCGCCGCCCAGAGAGCGTCCGGCTATTATTATTTGTTCCTGAGGAATCTTTTTTTCGTTTGTCAGGCAATCCCATGCGGCTTTGGCGTCAAGGTATGAGCCGTGCTCCGAGACAGAGCCTTCGCTGTTTCCGTAGCCCCTGTAATCAAATATCAGAACGTTGAGGCTCAGGTCGTGGAATATTTTTATTGTGCCCAGTCTGTGGGAAAGGTTTCCTGCGTTGCCGTGGCAGAAGAGGATGGTCGCTCGCGGATTTTTCGCTGGGATAAACCATGCGTTGATTTTCGTTCCGTCCGAGGCGGTCAGATAGATGTCGTCGAATTCAAGGCTTATGTCTTTCGGGGTCATTGTCACATCTTTTGAGGGGAAGTATATAAGGCGTTCCTGAAAGATGTAAAGCAATGCGCTCAGCGCAATGAAGACTCCGGCTATTATAAAGAATATGGAAAGCATTGCGCGTTTTACCTTTTTTGCTATGAATGATTTTAAATTTTGTTCGCTTCTTTTTTGCAAAGCCTATTTTCTCCAGAACGATGGAAGTATAAGGACCAGCACGGTGTAAAGCTCAAGGCGCCCCAGCAGCATTGCCAGAGTGAGCAGCATTTTGGCGGAAGGAGTCATCCATGAGTAGGTGCATGTGGCTCCAACCTTTGACAGGCCGGGGCCGATGTTGCCAAGGCAGGCAACGGATGCTGTGGCCGCCGTGACTATGTCCGTGTTGCACAAAGTGGCCGTGAGCAGGCTGAAGATGACAAAGAGCATGATAAACAGAAAGAAAAAACTCAGAACTTTGTGCAGTGTCTGGGCTCCCATGCGCTCTTTGTTGAGTCTGATGTTTGATATTGAATGCGGGAAAAGGCAGCGCTTCACTTGTGATGTCGAATATTTCAGGAGGAGCAGGACTCTTGAATTTTTCATGCCGCCGCCAGTGGACCCTCCGCAACCGCCTATAAACATAAGGCAGACCAGCAAGAATGTGGAGAATGTGGGCCACAGGTCAAAATTCGCAGTGCAGAAGCCTGTGGTCGTGAAAATCGAAGCCACTTGAAAAGCCGCGTAGCGAATAGAGTTGAACACGGTTCCTTCCACTATTCTTCCATCAGTTGTTTCTATGCTTGTTCCCAGAAGGGAAATGGTGATTGTCACTGTGGCTATGATGGTCAGAAGCAGATAAAAAACAAATTCCTCGTCCTTGAAATAAAACAGCGGCTTTCCTCTCAGGGCGCGGAAATGAAGGACAAAATTGCAGCCAGCAAGGAACATGAAAATAGTGATGATGGAGTCAAAATAAACGCTGTCATAGCCTCCAATGCTGCTCTGCAAAGTGGAGAATCCTCCAGTTGCGAGAGTTCCATAGGAAGTGCACAATGAGTCAAAGAGAGACATTCCGCCAAACCAGAGCAGGAATGCTTCCGCCGCAGTGAGGAGGACATAAACGCCCCATAGTATTTTGGCTGAATTGGCAATCCTGGGAGTGAGTTGGTCGGATGAAAATCCTGGAACTTCGGCGTTGTAAAGCTGTTGGCCGCCAATTTTCAGAAACGGGAGAATTGCCAGAGAAAGCACGACTATTCCCATGCCGCCGAGCCAATGGGTCAGGCTTCTCCAGTATATCAGCCCGCGCGGTATGTCGTCCAGGCCGTTGGTGAGCATTTTGCCGCCCATAAGAATCAGATTGTTGTCGATGACGCTTGAGCCGGTGGTGGTAAATCCGGACATGGTTTCAAAGAAGGCGTCGTGCCATTGGAAATTTGATATGAAAATAAATGGAAGGCATCCGAAGGCAGCAGCAGCAATCCAGCCGAAAGTGACAATGCCGAAGCCTTCTCTCACTCCAAACTTGTACCGCTCGCCACGTCTGGCTTTGGTCATGTAAAACGATATTGTCCCGGCAACGATGGGGATTATTGCGTTTATTGCTAGCATGACGATCACATTCATGGAATCTTTCATCAGCCACGACACAGGGACACAGCTCAGGATGAAAAAACCGATTATTATGACCAGGGCCGATATTACATGTGCCACTGCGCGGATATTCATAAATTGAGCAGGCCTTTCTTGGCGAACAGCGGCTCAAGCGCTTTTACATTGTCGGATGAGGTCACGGTCGTGGCTATGTCACCCTCTTCAAACCTCAGGGCGCCTGTGGCGGAAATCACTTTATTGTCGCGGAACACAAGCGCCAGAGTTGTGGACAAGGGAAACTTAATCTCGTCTATTCGCTTGTTGCAGACAATGGAGCCTTTGTTTACCTTGAATTCAAAAATGCATGCGTTTATCCGGTTCAGTATCGCTTCGATGCTGACTGTTTCGGTTTTAACCTGGATCTGCCTAAGCACGGTGTTTACGGCCACCAGACTGGAGCTGAAGCCTGAGTCTATCATGTTGATTGCCGGGATTATATTTGCGTATTCAGCTTTGTTTGTGACAGTCACAACTTTTCTGGCTCCCATTTCTTTTGCCATGATTGCGCAGAGGATGTTGTCTTCGTCATCGTCGAGCGCGCTCACAAAAGCGTCAGTTGAGTCGACCCCGGCTTCTATCATCACTTCTCTGTCGGTGGCGTCCCCGTTTATGACCATTATCCCGGCCTTGAGCTCATCGAGCAGTCTTGCGCCTTTTGCGAAGTCTTTTTCTATTATTCTTACTTCGTATCCAGCTTCATAAAGCTTTGCAGTCAGGTTGCGGCCGACTCTTGTTGCTCCGGCTATTGTGACTTTGGATATGCTTGAGTTTTCGGGCGAATTCCATTTTATAACGGACTCCACCTCGCTTTTGCGGCCCGCCACATAAACTTTGTCGCCTGGAACAATAATGGTGTCGCCATGTGGGGTAATGTGTTTCCTGTCCCGGAGAATTGCCGCGAAGCGCACAGTGTCCATCAGTTCGGTGTTGGAGATGTCTTTAATCCGGGCCCCTGTGATCGGCGATGACGGCAAAGCTTCGAATGCGGTCATTACGGCATTCTGGTTGCTGAAAAGGATTTTCTCCATAACTATTTTGTTGCTAAGGACATGAAATATTTTTCTGGCGCATTCTTCCGCGGGTATCACTATATTGTGAAGGTTCAGAGCCTTTGCGTTCAAATTGTCTTCCTCTGAGAAGAAATTGACCGAGTCAAGCCTGCACACTGTATTTTGTATGTTCATATGGGAGGCCAGCTGGCAAGCCAGGACGTTCGCCGATTCGTCGCCGCTGACCGCTATAAGTATGTCGGTGTCTTTGATTCCCGCTTTTTTGAGGCATTCAATATTTGCGCCGTTCCCGGGAACGGTCATTATGTCCAGATGCTCCTTCAATCGGTTCAAAAGCTCGTCTGAGCGGTCAACCACCACAATGTCGTGTTTGTCATGGCTCAGCACAGACGCAAGATATTTTCCCAGTTCTCCGGCTCCAACGATAATAATTTTCATAGAGTCAAACCATAGTTAATTGAGGCGGGTAATTTACAGGCGTTTGTGCAATAAGGCAAGGCTATTATTGAGGAGGGAAGTCAAACTCGTATTCAAACAAGCTCGCTATCTTCTCGCAGGCCTCTTTTTCATTGGGACCGGTTGTTTTGATTGTAACTTTGTCGCCGTGCTGCAAGCCAATGGCAAGCAACTCGAGAATGCTCTCCAAGTGGCAATTCCCCTTTTTGGAAACGACCTCGAAGCTGTGCTCCGGAAAGTTTTCCACTTCAGACAAAATGACGCTGGACGGACGGCAATGAATGCCGGCTTTATTTAAAATATTAACAGTTTTTTCAAGCATATTTCTAAAATCAGTTGTTTTTTCGGTAAAACATAATAAATAACATATATCAACACATTATACAAATATTTTATATGAAGAGCAACAAAAATAAAAATATCACGCCAATATTGCTGATAATCGCGGTTGCCGCGATTCTTCGGACTATTTATCTTGTCCAATTTTCCGGCTCTCCCTTGTTTTCTTTTCCGTTGGGACCGGATGTGCAGGAATATGACCAGTGGGCCAAAAAAATAATGTCAGGCGGCTTCCTTTGGCATGAAGCTCATATTCACGCTCCTTTCTACCCATTGTTCCTTTCCGGCCTGTTTCGAATGTTTTTTCTTGATTATTTCAGCATCCGCTTTTTTCAGTTGTTTATGGGCTTTGCCGCCGCGCTCCCCTTATATTTGTGTTTGTTGCGGATTAAGTTTGCTGACAAGGAGGCTGTGGCTGGGCGCAAAGATTTTGTTCCGATTGTTTTTCTTGCCTTATGGGCTGTTTATCCGCCGTTGATCTATTATCAGGCTGAGCTTGTGAGCGAGGCTCTCCTTATTCCTTTGTTGTGTTGTCTCATTTATTTTCTGTATCGAGCCGAGGGCTTGAGCAAAGACGGGAATCCTTCCGACACTGCTTTGTTTTTTTTCGCATTGGCGGGCTTGTTTGGCGGACTTGCGGCTGTGACTCATCCCCTTTCTCTGGCTTTTATTGGAATTGAATGCGTGTATCTGGCATGCATGTGGCTGAAAAATAAAACGGCGGAAAACAAAAAGAGAACAATTTTGCCTCTTTTGCTTTTCTTGTCTTTGACGCTTGTTCCTGTTGTGCCTGTTTGCATCTATAACTCTTTCATTTCAGGCCGGGCGGTGTTTATACAAAAAAACAGCGGCTTTAACTTTTTCCTGGGCAACAACGCAAACGCCACTGGCTCATGTTATCTCAGGCCCGGGCCCGAGTGGGACGAAGTCCATAGAAACGGCGAAATCAAGGCAAAGGAAAAAGGCGTTTCAAAAGACAGATATTTTATAGATGAAACGCTTTCGCATATGCTTTCGCATCCCCTTGACGCGTCTTTGCTTTTTGCAAAGAAGGCGTTGATGGTCTGGAACTTCAGGGAATACACTGCCGGAGCCGACGTGTCCGCTTTTAGGTTTTTTACGCCCTTTCAGAGATTAGGCAAATGGTCTTTTGGCCTTTTGGGAGCGCTTGCCTTGGCCGGGATTTTTGTCGGGATTCGATGCAGGGATTTTCGTTGTTCCTACAGGCATTTTATATTTTTGACTCTTGCCTTCTGGCTGGTTCAGACATTGTTTGTCACCAGCGGAAGATACAGAATTGCAATGCTTCCAGCTCTGTTCCTTTTTGCCGCGTATTTTTTTGTCAGGCACATATGCCGAATAAGGAGCATTAAGGGGAAGCTGGCTTCTCTAGGCGCATTGGCTTGCGCGGCTGCTGTCATATTTCTGCCATTTGACAGCGCGGATATAAAACGCGAGCGCGCAGAGGCCGACACTATTCTCGGCGAGGCTCTTATTAAGCAAGGCAAATACAGCGAGGCTGAGGAGCTTCTTAAAAGGTCTCTTAATGTTTTGGGCGGATGGTCGAGGACGTATATTTTGCTTGGCGACATATTGCTCAGGCAGAAGCGTTATGATGATGCCAAAGCTATGTTTGAACGCGCTGTCGAGCTGGCTCCATATTCTCCGCTGGGCTACATGAATATCGGAGCTCTTTATTCCGATATGGGCGACAAATGCAATGCTGAGCTCTATTTGAAAAAAGCCTTGGAAAAAGACCCTGAATCTCCGGAGGCTCTTTACAATTATGGTTATTTTCTTTTCAGATGCCGCAAATTTAAAGAGGCGAAAAAAGAATATCTGCTTTGCCTGAAGCGCGACCCGGCGAACCGCAAAGCCTTGAACGGTCTTGGAGGCATCGGGATTGTTGCCGGAAATTTCAGCGTCGCTGAAGAATACTTTGAGCGCGCCTTGAAACTTGACCCGAAAAACTCTCAATTAATGGTCAACCTGGCGCTTGCCTCCTGTTCCAGAGGCAAAAATCTCAAGGCAATAATATGGCTTAACAGAGCGTTGGAAATTAGTCCCGGACTTCCCTCCGCGCTTAAGCTGAAGGAGCTTATTGAGAAGCCGCGGAAATAATTTGCCCTATGAAGCAAAATCCTTTGGAGGCATTGCCGTTCATTGTCCTGAAAACGCTTTCGCTGCATTCAATAGTTTTGAATGCAGATGTGAGTTTTTTAATCCATTCTTTTGAATGGTGACGCAGAACTCCGCCGTCTTCAAGCTCGAACGTGCCGAAGGACTCAAAGTTGTCGCGGAATTTCTCATAGCGCGCAAGGTTTCTTTCATCGTCATTTAGAAGAAAGTCCCCAATATAGATTATCCCTCCCGGCTTCAATGTCCTGACTATTTCTTGCATCAGTTTTTCTTGAGCGTTATTTTCAGGAATGCATGTGAGCACAGCCACCAGGACAACACAGTCAAAAGAATTGTCGGGAAACGGGATGCTTGAGTCTTTGTTCGTTTTAAATTCGCATTGAGGAAGATTTTTTTTTGCGATTTCTATCATTTTTTCGGAGAAATCAATCCCGAATAGCGATGAATATCCTTCTTCGGAAAGCTGTTTTAATATTCTGCCATAGCCGCAGCCGCAATCGAGAATGGAAGATTTTTTGCTCAAGCTTTTTTTGACAAGTTCAATCTTAAATGGGATGGTGAACTCTTTGTTTCCTGCTTTGGCGTTCCAGTAGCTTTTAAGACTCATTCTTTAACTGTGCTTTTAATCTCAATTTTATCCGCTTTTTCAGTTTTTCCCGCTTTATCCGCTTTATTGTTGAATGAGGAATAAAGCGTAAGAACGCCGAATACGATAAAAAGCGTTCCAGCCGCGATTCTTATGGCGGAAAGCGGAATAAGATCCTGCTTATGCAAAACAGCTCCCAGCAGAACTGCTATGAATGTGGAAAGAACCAGCGCAAAGCTTGCGCCGAAGAAAACCGGCCACACTGATTTGGCGCCAGAGGCAAACGCCAGCGCGGAAAGCTGAGTCTTGTCGCCGAGTTCCGCCAGAAATATTACTACAAATGCGCTCAAAAAAATCTTCCAGTCCATGATAATTGTCTTTCAATATTAATTGTTCAGATTAACTTAAATAATTACCATCGGCAATAGAAAATTTCAAATTCTTTTGGATTTTTATTTTGGACAATGTGATGGAGCCGCAACCTTTCAGTGAAGGATTAGACGGCTCCGCCAAAAGTCCAATATACGGGCGCGGAGGCACCATTTGCCTTATTTGTTTAATAATCTCCTCATTGAATTTTGTTGAATGGACATATATTCTTTACTTTTGAAAAGAAAGATTGAGGATTATGAAAAAATTTCTATACTTTGTTCTTGCTGCTTTTGCCGCTTCCGCCATTGTTTATTGCATTTATTTTTTCTTCGTGAAAGATTCTGATTTTAAAGTAAAATCAGAGAAGAAAAAAGAAGTGAAGGTTGTCGCAATAACAGTTCAAAAGGACATATTTGAAGACAGGATTGAAGCATTGGGAACAGCGAAAGCCAATGATTCAATAACAATAACCTCCCCTGTTTCAGAAAGAATTTCGGAGATACTTTTCACGGAAGGGACAAAAGTAAATAAAGGAGACGTGCTTGTAGTTCTGAATTCATTAGAAGAGCTGGCAGAGTATGATCAGATAACGGCTACATTGAATGAGGAACAGCTCGCTCTAAACCGGATTGTAAAACTGCGGGCCAAAAATGCCGCTTCCCAGCAGGCATATGAAAGCCAGCTTTCAGAGGTCAACGTCGCCAAGGCAAGGCTTAGCGCATTGAACGCCAGGCTTCAGGACAGAAAGATAACGGCTCCTTTCAGCGGTGTCGTAGGCTTGAGGATGGTGGGATTCGGAGCGTTTCTCACTCCAGGCGTGACAATAACAACTCTGGACGATGTCGACACAATAAAGCTTCTTTTCACTGTTCCTGAAGTCTTCATAAGAAATTTGAGACCCGGCCAGGCCATAGAAGCAAGATGCGCAAGCTATCCTGAAAAAGTTTTCAAGGGAGAAGTAAGCGTGATAGACACAAGGGTTAATCCTGAGACACGCGCAATAGCAGTCAAAGGCAAATTCCCGAACCCTGAATATCTGCTGAAGCCAGGAATGCTGATGACTGTGGAACTCATAGGGGAAAAACGCGAAGGCGTAAGCATCCCGGAAAGGACAGTTCTTTCATATGGCAAAAAGCGCTTTGTTTATGTGGTGGACAAGGATTCAAAAGCCGAGCTCCGAGAAGTGGAGACAAGCTCCCGCAATGAAGGCTTTGTTGAAATAACAAAAGGGCTCAAGGTGGGAGAACAAATTGTGTTCGAAGGCCTTATAAAGCTCCGGAATGGAACAAAGCTGAAACTGGAAAACTCTGGCAAGAAACAATAAATACTAAATAGAGTAACTCTTATGCTTTTGTCCGATATTTCTGTGAAGCGCCCGGTTATGGCAACAGTGGCAAGCCTCCTGCTGGTTGTGTTCGGAATCCTATGTTACACACGTCTGCCCCTCAGGGAATATCCGGACATAGATTCGCCAATAGTCTCCATAAGGACAAACTACACAGGGGCATCCGCGAATGTAATAGAAGCGCGAATAACAAAAACAATAGAAGACAGTGTATCCGGCATATCAGGGCTTAAGACAATTCAGTCAAGAAGCGAAGACGGCAGCTCAAGCATATCGCTGGAATTCTATCCGTCAACAAACATAAACGAGGCAGCCAACGATGTTCGCGACAAGGTGGCAAGAGTGGCCTCAAAGCTTCCGGATGAAGCGGACACGCCAAGGGTGTCAAAGCGCGACGCTGACAGCTCCTCAAGTATCATATTGACCCTTTACCACCCCAACATGTCGCAGATGCAGCTTACCGACTTTGCAAAACGGAATCTTGTGGACACGCTTTCTGTGGTCGAAGGAGTCTCGGAAGTGAGGATATTCGGAGAAAAACGTCCGTCGATGCGCATATGGATTGACAGAAAGGCGCTCGCAGCGCGCGGACTTACAGCCGCAGACATAGAAGAGGCTCTTCTCAGAGAAAATGTGGAGCTTCCGGCAGGCCGTCTTGAGTCAAATGACATGGAATTTGTGATGCGCCTCGACAGGCTTTATCACAATCCGGAAGAATTCGGCCGCCTCGTAATAAAAGAAGGCAGCGACGGGCACCTTATCCGCCTGAAAGATGTTGCGGAAATAACAAAAGGCCCCGCGACAGTAAGGGACAGCTTTACATCTGATGGAAAGAACGCCGTTGGAATCGCGATAAGCAAACAGTCGAAAGCCAACACGCTGCAAGTGATAAACTCAGTAAAGGACAAGCTTCCGTTCATGCGCTCCGGGCTTCCGGACGGCATGGAGCTGGCAGTTTGCAAAGACGATGCCGTTTTCATCGAGGCGGCAATCAGCGAAGTGTACTGGTCTCTCGCTATCTCGGGATTGCTGGTTTTTTTCATAATCTACCTTTTCCTTGGCAATTTCAGGGCCGCTCTTATTCCGGCAGTGACTGTTCCTATATCGCTTATATCTTCATTTATAGTCCTTTATATAATGGGCTATTCCATAAATCTTCTTACTCTGCTTTCGCTGGTATTGGCTATAGGCCTGGTGGTTGACGACTCCATCGTCGCTTTGGAGAATATCCACCGCCATATTGAAGAGGGTTCGCCTCCCCTGGTGGCGGCGTTTCAAGGAGCGAGAGAAGTGGGTTTCGCGGTGATGGCGACTACGATCGTGCTGGTTGCTGTATTCATGCCCCTATGCTTGCTTGAAGGCAATACCGGAAAACTTTTCTCGGAGTTCGCCGTGGCGATAATGGCGGCTGTATGCTTTTCCAGCTTTGTGGCTCTGACTCTATCGCCTGTGTTATGCTCGATAATGCTCAAAGCGCACGAAAAGCCCGGAAAACTCGCCAGAGTGTGCGGAACGGTATTTTTCCATATAGAAAACGTGTACGAGAAGACCTTGCGCGCAGCAGTTCGGCGGCCCGCATTGTGTTTTTTCTTTTTCATTCTTTTTTGCGGACTGAGCGCTCTGCTTTATACACAGCTTCCTTCTGAATTTGAACCGGCGGAAGACAGGGCAATACTGATTATGAACATGAAAGCTCCGGAAGGCTCCGGGCTGGGCGCGGCTAAAGAATACATGAATCAGGTGAAAAAAGAGCCGGAAAAGATGTTGAAAAAGGGCGAAGCGCGCCACGTTCTGGTAAGGATTCCAGGGTCGCACAACTCGCTTGGCGCGGTGAACAGCGGCAGAATTTACCTGCTTCTTGAATATTGGGACAAACGCAAAAGAACCTCTGAAAGCATAATGGAAGACATTTATGCCAAAACTTCTGAAATCCCTGGCGTCAAGGTTTCCGTATATCAGCCTTCCGGGCTTTCAACAAACTTCAGGGGGCAGCCTGTGCAGTTTGTGATAGGCGGGCCCACTTACGAAAAATTAATTAAATGGCGCGACATAATACTGGAGGAAGCAAAGAAATACCCCGGACTTAAAGGCGTGGATTCGGATTACCAGGAGACAATGCCGCAGATGCGCGTGCGGATAGACAGGGACAGAGCCAACAAACTTGGCGTCTCCGCCTCTGTGATAGGCAGGACGCTGGAGACTATGCTTGGCTCGAAAAACATAACCACGTATATTGAGGACGGCGAAGAATATGACGTGATCCTGCAGGGAAAAGACGAGGATAGAAAAACTCCCGGCTACCTGAGAAACATATATGTGCGCTCCCGCAGGACAGGAAAGCTTCTTCCCCTGTCGAATCTCGTTAACATAACGGAGCAAGCCGATTCCTCCAAATTAAACCGTTTTAACCGTCAGCGGGCAATCACAATATCCGGCAGTGTCGTTCCGGGGTATTCTCTTGAGGATTGCCTCAATTTTCTTGAGAAAACCGTCAAGGAAAAACTGCCGGCAGAAGTTTCCATAGACTACAAAGGAATGTCCAAGGACTTCAAGGAATCCTCGCTTTCTGTTATTTTCGTGTTTGTGCTTGCCGTGTTGATTGTGTTTCTTGCCCTTGCCGCTCAGTTTGAAAGTTTTGTCAGCCCCTTTGTTATTATGCTCACTGTGCCAATGGGAATTCTGGGAGCTTTGGCGGGACTGATGATATGCGGCTCGTCATTGAATATTTACAGCCAGATAGGGCTTATTATGCTTGTGGGGCTGGCCGCAAAAAATGGAATACTCATAGTGGAATTCGCGAATCAGCAGCGTGACAGCGGATTCACATTCGAGTCGGCCGTTTTTCAGGCGTCAAAACAGCGGCTGAGGCCGATAGCCATGACAGGTTTGTCCACCGCTATAGGAGCAATTCCTCTTCTTTTAGCCACTGGAGCCGGAAGAGAAAGTCGCATCAGTCTGGGTGCTGTTATTTTCTTCGGAGCCACGGTAGCCTGCATATTTACGCTTTATGTTGTCCCGGTCGGAATTTTTTATCTTTCCCGAAACAGCGATACTCCAGGAAATGTGTCAAACAAGCTTAAAAAACTCATGAAAGATTCCAAGTAAAAACTTCCATTGCATAGACGGCTCCGTCGTGTTCTGGAAAGGCTTTCTTTTGTTGTTCAAAGTTGCAATTGGCGCTTAACAGATATATAGTCACCGCTTTTTCTGTTAAGATATTTTACTCAATTTTTAAATAACCAAAAGGTAAATGCAAGTATGAAAGCTGTCTTTGTATTTTCGGGACAAGGCGCCCAAGCAGTGGGGATGGGAAAAGACCTTTTTGAGAGCAGCCCAGCCGCCGCCGCAGTTTTCAAAGAAGCCGACGAAACGCTAGGCTGGTCTGTCAGCGAGCTTTGTTTCAACGGCCCTAAAGACAAACTCACTGAAAGCCGTTACTGCCAGCCAGCCATCTACACGATGAGCGCGGCGTGTCTCGCGGCATTCAAGGCCAAGTATCCTCAAGTCGAATCTATTGGAAATGGCGGGCTCAGCCTTGGCGAATACGCGGCTCTCAACGCTTCCGGCGTTTTTAGCTTTGTGGACGGCCTTAAGCTGATCGCAAAAAGAGCAGAGTTTATGGACGAAGCTTGCAGGGAGACCAATGGAGGAATGGCCAGTGTTCTCGGGGGAGACCCGGAGCTCATAGCGGAAGTTTGCGCTGAATGCGGCATAGATGTGGCAAATTATAATTGTCCCGGTCAGATCGTCATAAGCGGCGAAAAAGAAGGTGTGAACAATGCTATGCAGTCCCTTAAGGAAAAAGGGCTGCGCAAGATCATTCCGCTGAAAGTGGCTGGAGCGTATCACTCGCGCCTTATGGCAAACGCCGGCAGAAAGCTCGAAGCTGAGCTGGCAAAGGTGGCAATGAACGCCCCGTCAATTTCCGTGGCCCAGAATTACACTGGCGGCATTGTCGGCGACGTGGACGAGATCCGCGCAAACCTTGTAAAGCAGGTTGCGGGCAGCGTTCGCTGGGAAGAATGCGTTCGCGCTCTTATTCCCGGAGCGGATGCGGTCATTGAGTTTGGCCCTGGCAACGTTTTGACAGGCCTTCTCAGGCGCACTGACAAAGGCGTTCTGGGACGCAGCGTCAACGGCGCGGAAAGCCTTGAAAAGTTCGCTGAAAATTTATAAAAATAAAACATCGTTATCAATCTAGAAAAAGGATAAAAACATGAATTGTGTGTCAAAAAGACTTGAGGGCCAGATTGCTCTCGTAACCGGCGGCGCGCGCGGAATCGGCAAATGCATTTGCGAACGCCTCATCAGCGAAGGCGCTACAGTGGCAATCGTTGACATCTTGCAGGAAATCGCGGACGAAACTGCAAAAGAATTTATGGACAAAGGCTTTGAAGCCTCCGCTTATGCGGCGGACGTTTCCAAGCCCGAAGACGCGGACGCGACAGTGAAGGCGGTCATTGAGAAATACGGAAAGATCGACATTCTCGTAAACAACGCCGGAATAACCCGCGACACTCTTATCATGAGAATGTCTGAAAAAGACTGGGACATGGTAATAGACGTCAACCTTAAAGGGACATTCAACTTTACCAAAGCCGTCGCAAGGCCGATGATGAAGTCCCGTTATGGCAAAATCGTAAACATCGCCTCCGTTGTCGGCCGCATGGGCAATGCCGGGCAGGCCAACTACTCCGCTTCAAAAGCTGGCGTCATTGGCTTGACCAAAACTACAGCAAAGGAATTTGCGTCCAGAAATATAGCAGTGAACGCGGTTGCTCCGGGTTATATAATGACCGCTATGACCAAAGAGATTTCCGAGCAGGCGACCGATGCATTCATGAATGCGGTTCCTATGAAACGCGCCGGCAAGCCGGAAGACGTGGCGAATGTAGTTTATTTTCTGTGTTCGTCGGATTCGGATTATGTTACAGGGCAAGTCATCAATATTGATGGCGGTTTGTTGATGTAATTAATTTTTTTTAAGGCAATATTTGAAAAACCATTTGATTTTTCTGAATATTGCCGCATTTTATTGGACTTGGCTGGATTATCAGCGTTTAAGTTGAATAAAACAAAGCATAAAAATAAACAAAATAAACACAAGGAGCAAAAGATAATGTCTTCTATTGCTGACAAAGTAAAAAAAATTGTAATGGAACAACTTGGAGTTTCTGAAGATCAAATCACCGAAGACGCAAAATTTATTGAAGATCTCGGTGCAGACTCATTGGATCAGGTTGAATTGGTAATGGCTCTTGAAGAAGAATTCGGCGCAGATATCCCTGACGAAGATGCGGAAAAAATGACAACAGTTGGCGAAGCTATTAGATACATTGAAGAGAAACAAAACTAATTCTTTTCATTGAGATGTAATTGCGGGTCATTTCACCAGTGTTGGAGTGACCCTTTTTTTTGTGTAACACAGGCGAGGTGGTTGAATGACTGAAAGACGCGTAGTTGTCACAGGCGCTGGAATAATTTCTTGCGTGGGCAATAATGTTGATGACTTCTGGGAGTCCATCGTGGAAGGCCGTTGCGGATTGGGACCTGTTACCAGGTTTGACGCATCGGAAGGCTTTCGCACTAAGATTGGCGGAGAAGTCAAGAACTTTGACATACAAAAATATATGCCCGCGAAAGAAGCAAAAAGACTTGACCAATTTTGTCATTTTGCCGTCGCCGCGTCAGATGAAGCAATGGCGAATGCCGGATTGCCCAATGATTTAAGAGGCAGTTCCATAGACCACACCCGCGTTGGCGTTTTAGTCAGCAGCGGAATAGGCGGACTTAAAACGCTTGAAGACCAGCATTCAATTATAATCAATCGCGGAGCCTCAAGGGTTTCCCCGCTTTTGATCCCGATGATGATTGGAGATATGGCTTCAGGCTCCATTTCCATGCGCTACGGCGCAATGGGCCCGAATATGGGCATTGTGACGGCTTGCGCTTCAGCTTGTCACTCTCTCGGCGAAGCTTATTGGATGATAAAAAGAGATGATGCCGACATTATGATAACCGGTGGAGCTGAATCTACTATAACGCCTTTGGGCTTTGCGGGCTTCTGCTCAATGAAGGCAATGAGCCAACGCAACGATGATCCTAAAAAGGCAAGTCGTCCGTTTGACAGAGATCGTGATGGCTTTGTTATGGCGGAAGGCGCCGGGACGCTGATATTTGAAGAACTGGAACATGCCAAAAAACGTGGAGCTAATATACTTGCGGAAGTTGTGGGCTACGGAACCACCGCAGACGCGTATCATATAACTTCCCCATCTCCGAACGGAGAAGGCGCTTCGCTTGCTATAACCTCCGCTATGAGACATGCAGGTTTAGCCCCGGAAGACATTGACTATATAAACGCTCATGGCACAAGCACGTCTCTGAATGATAAATTTGAAACCAAGGCGTTTAAGAGCGCTTTGGGAGATCATGCCGCCAAAGTTTCCATAAGCAGCACAAAGGGAGCTACCGGACATGGACTTGGCTGCGCGGGCGCTCTTGAAACATTTGCCTGCATAAAGGCTATATGCACAGGAGTCATTCCGCCGACGATCAACTATGAAACTCCTGATCCTGACTGCGATTTAGAATATACGCCCAATGAAGCCAGGGAAAAACCCATTAAGACAGCCTTAAACATGAATCTTGGCTTTGGCGGACACAATGCCGCGCTTATTGTAAAGCGTTACGAATAAAATAACTAATATATTAACTAAGGAAAGGGTCTAAAGATGAAAGCAAATTTATTGCTGATCTCTGTTTTTGCATTTTCTGCGGTTGCATTCCTAAATGGTTGCGGTCCAACGCTGGCGCAGTCTCCCATGGGAGAAAAGGAAATGGAATGGGAAGTATATCTTAAAGAAACCTATTCTGAATGGCAGCCTCCTCAGACTCTTCCTCCAACAACATATGAAAAATCCGCGTCTGATTCGGAACAGGTCCTTGACGGCCCGTTTGTGATAAAAGAAGAAGTTATTGCCGTTGAAGAGCCCGCAAAAGTGACAGGCGTAAACGGCAACTACGAAATGTATATTGTTCAAAAAGGCGACAGCCTCTGGAAGATAGCCAAAAAATTCTATCAGAGCGGAAGCAAATGGCGTCGTGTTCAGGAAGCCAACATGGACGCGCTTTCTAACCCCAAGGCTTTGAAGCCGGGGATGGAATTGCGCATTCCTCTTCCTTGAGCGTGACACGGACATAGATGCAAGAAGAAAAACATCATTTTGACAATTGGGATTCAATCAACGCGATATTTGCAGGCGATTTGATTGGAAATATGCGGGAAACGGAAAACAGGCTTTCAGTAAAGCTTGTTGCCCGCGATGCCTGGATAAAGGCCTCTTCGGATAACAAAGAGGACCTTGTGAGAATTGAAAGATTTTTCAACGATCTGACCAGAATACACATTGACAGCGGAGAAGCGCTTGATCAATGTGACTTTGACCAGGTTTTGTCCGCATTTCATGATCATCGCGAAAAAGAGATCAAAGATTGTTTTTCCCAACGCATAAAAGTCAGTCCGCGCAAACGGGATGTTATTCCCAGAAACAAGGCTCAGCTCGAATATATTCGGAAGATCCGTGAGAGGGACATTGTTTTTGGCATCGGCCCGGCCGGAACAGGGAAAACTTATCTGGCCATGGCCATGGCGGTGTCCGAATTGCTGGAAGGCAAATACAGCCGGATAATCCTTACCAGGCCTGCGCTTGAGGCCGGAGAAAAACTCGGTTTTCTGCCAGGCAATCTTGAAGAGAAAATCCTGCCTTATCTGAGACCCCTTTATGACGCGCTCTATGATATGCTCGAATTTGAGGAAGCCTCGGCTCTGATGGAAAAAAACATAATAGAAGTGGCCCCGCTGGCCTTTATGAGAGGGAGAACGCTTAACAATGCCTTTATTATACTTGACGAAGCGCAAAACACTACCGTTGAGCAAATGCTGATGTTTCTTACGCGCCTGGGGTTTAATTCGCACAGCGTTATAACCGGCGACCCGTCCCAGACGGATTTGCAGGACAAGCAAGAGTCAGGCTTGCTGCATTCGAAAAAAGTGTTAAAAGATATTTCTGAAATCGGAATTTGCGAATTTTCCACCCGCGATGTGGTAAGACATGCGCTCGTGGAAAAAATAATTAACGCTTACCAGGCGGGCAAATAGGCGACAGAAAATGTTTTCTTTCCTAAAATCATTTATTTCAAAAAAACGCAAAAAGCGTGAAATGGGAAAAAAAGGCTTGATAGGCTCCCGCAAAAGACGAAAGGCGGAAGAGACTTTCGCCATGGCCGCGGACCAGTCAAAATTGCTTGGCGTTTTTATTCTTGCTTTGCTATGGCTTGCTTGCGTCGTTTCTTTGGTTTTGCCAAATCCAAAGATTTTCACATCTTCCCTTGTTTTAAAGCAAAGAGCTCCCAAATCAGTGTTTACGGATTTCGGCTTTTCATACGAAAACATAGAAAAAACCCTTAAGAAACAGGAAGAGGCCAGAGCCGGAGTTCCACTTTTTTATAAGATAGACTCAGTTGTCATTAAAAATTGCCTGATTAACGCAAAAGAGCTGTTTGACGAAGCTCTGAAAAAATCGGATAGCGAACAGCGGGGACAGCAGCATATCCCGGAAAAGCCTGACAGTCCCAATTCAAAAGCGGTTGCCGCTCTCGATAAAATAGCCGTCAAAGATTTGAGCGAGATCATAAGAAACCCTGAACAGCGCAAAATCTTTTTTGAACATTTGGAGTTTACGCTTGAGCAGGGGGTGATTAATCGGCGCGAAAAAGAAAATCACACGCTGGGGCAACAGCTTCGCATAATAGACTCAAGAGGCAGAATAAAAAAACAGCGGCCGCTGGTGAATGTGTTGACGCCTGAAGAAGCCGCTAAAAAAATAGCGTCCGCAACTCTCAAATATTATTCCCATGACAATAAGAGGGTGCTGGAAAAGTCTTTTGTCGAGATAATTCTGGCTATCATTGGCAAAGGAGGCAATCTTGTTTATAATGAAAAGCTCACAAAAGAAAACAAGGACGCCGCCGTCGCTCAAATCCGTCCGGTAATGCTTGAGCTCAAAAAGGGGCAGCCAATTGTGGCAAAAGGACAAGTCGTAACCGAAAAAGACTTGCGGCTTCTGGAAATATACTCATTGGAACTCAAGGAAAGAACGGCGTCCAGCAATTTCTGGAGAAATCTTATGAGAAGCGCGTTCATTACGTTTTTGATGATGATCGTGACAGGCATTTATATTTCACACATTCATCCGGAAGTGACCAAAAGCAATCAGAAAATGTGGGTTATTGGCACAGTGGCCATATTGGCGGTGTTTATGAATTATTCCTGCATACGTCTGTTTAATTTGATAAGCCCGGAATTAAACATTCCTCCGTCTCTGGTCATGCAGATCATTCCGCTTGCACTGCCGGCTATACTTCTTTCTGCCCTGCTGGGACTCAGAGTCGCAGTTTACGGAGGCTTGTTTGTCACTGTGATTGCCGCGCTTATGGTTGAAAATTCATTCGACCTTATGCTTGAAGGCCTTCTCGCAAGCTGCGTGACGGGCTTTGCTGTAAGAAATTCAACTAATTACCGCTCATTCTTTTTGAGAAGCATAATAGCCGTGCCATTGTCGTTTCTGGCTTTGGACCTTCTTGGCATTTGGGATTTCAGGGACGCCCCGGAGTTTCTTGCATGGATGATCGGCCTTTCTTTCGTGAACGGCATACTCACCGCCATTCTCGCGCTTGTCTTGCTGTTTGTTTTTGAGTCACTATTTCAGGTAAGCACAAACATGACTTTGTTAACGCTTTGCGACTACAATCATCCCTTGCTTAAGCGCCTTCAATTTGAAGCGCCCGGCACTTATCACCATAGCATAATGGTTTCGACTCTGGCCGAGCAGGCTGCGCAAGCCATAGGCGCAAATCCTATTAAAGCGCGTGTAGGCGCGCTTTTTCACGACATAGGCAAGCTTACAAAGCCGGAATATTTTACAGAAAACAACATTCTCGGTGACAATAAGCATAAAGAGCTTCATCCAAGAATGAGCAGTCTTATTATTTTAAACCATGTAAAAGAAGGCGTCGACATGGCTTTGAAGTATAAGCTGAGAAAAGTTATCCGCGACGCAATCGAACAGCATCACGGCACCGACATGGTCTATTATTTCTACAAGCGCGCGATTGAAGAAAACCGTGAAAAAAACACTTCAGTGGAAGAGCAGGAATACCGTTACCCTGGGCCATTGCCCCGCGAGAAAGAAGTGGCTTTGGTCAGTTTGGCTGACGCTTGCGAAGCCGCTTCAAGAACTTTGCAAAAGGCGTCTCACGCAAAAATTGACGCGTTGGTATGGGAAATTTTCAGAAAGCGCCTCCGCGACGGGCAGTTGAACGACGCGGAGCTTACTTTCGGCGAATTGGCTAAAGTAAGAAAAAGTTTTGTCAAAACATTAAGCACAATGTTGCATGGCCGCGTGCCTTATCCTAAAGAAGAAGAAGAAGAAAATGAAGACGATTTATTCATGGCGAGCAAAAAAGTTCCCAGCCCCGAAAAAGAGGGAAAAGCTGAAGAGGCTGATCCAAAAGACGGCTGAAGAATGCGGGCTTGATCTCGCGGAAAATGATGTGGCGGCTGTTTATTTTGTGGGCGCAAACGCCATTAAGCGCATTAACAAGGAATATGTGGGACATGAAGGAGTTACCGATGTTATTTGTTTTGACTACCGGGAAACTGACAGGATTCCCGGCGAAGAAACCGCAGTGGAGATTTTTATATCTCCGGACGCTGCTGAAGGCGAGGCTATAAAGCGCGAAAACAGCTCATATGCCGATGAGATTGCTCTTTATATTGTTCACGGCATGCTTCACGCTTCGGGCGAAGACGACCTTGTTCCCGAAAAGAAAAGAAAAATGAGACGCAGGGAAAAGAAAGTTGTCGGCGAATTAAAAAAGTTTTTTGATTTTTCAGAAATATTTACAAAGGAATAATTTAGTTAAGATGGAAATAGAGATTTTTTCAATAACATTTTGCACTTTTTTATGGTTGATCTCCGCTTGGGGAGCTTTGTCGCAACTAAGTGGGGGAATGGCCAGAAGATATGAGAGCGTAGACAAGGAAATTGCAAAAAAACTTGAAAATTGCGTGGAGGAAAAAGAAGAATACGACATCATTTTCACGCTTCTTGCCTTTTTCATGATTGCGATTATGGCTGCGAATGGCTTTGTCATTGCCTCAGAACATTGTCCTGGCTGGACAACAACAGAAAAGATATTTGCAGCCTCGGGCGGAGTCTTTATTTTGGCAATACTTGCGGAAATAGTGGCAAGATTGTTTTTGTTTCGCCTGGATATATTTCTCCTGCGTTTTACCATCCCGGTTGTCAGGATTCTTCGCTATTCTATTTTCTTTCCGCCAGTTTTTCTTTTGCGCGGAATACAAAGCAAAATTGAGAAAATCAGACAAAACGACGAACGCTTCGAAGACAAAACAACAGCTGAAGACGAAATATTGTCGCTAGTTGAAAAAGACGACGAAGAGCCTTCTCTTGAAGAAGATGAAAAGCGCATGATTAAAAGCATTTTTGATCTTGACGACACTTTTGTCAGGGAAATAATGACACCCAGAGTTGATGTGAAAGGCCTGCCTCTCACTGCCTCAATCGAAGAAGCTAAAAGAGAATTCATTGAAAGCGGACACAGTCGAATTCCAATCTTCAGCGAAAATATAGATGAGATAAAAGGGATAATATACGCAAAGGATTTTCTCGACGAGGCGAGCTTGAAAGGCAAAAAGCTTATGGATCTTGCGCACGTGCCGTCTTTTATCCCCGAGACAAAGGGAGTCGGCGATCTTCTTGACGAGCTCAGAAAGAAGCAGAGCCATTTTGTGGTTATTATCGATGAATATGGCGGCACTTCCGGCATCTTGACGCTTGAAGACATAATAGAAGAAATTGTCGGCGAAATACGGGATGAATACGATTTGGAGGAAGACAAAGAGCTCGAGCCTGAAATTCTGCCGGATGGCTCGGTTGTTATTGAGGCAAGAACCCTTATCAGCGATGTGAACGATCTGCTTGACGTGGACATTCCCGAAGATGAAGACGTCGACACCATTGGGGGCTATGCCTGTTCTGAATTTGGCAAGATTCCTGAAGTCGGAGAAGAGATAACAATTGAAAAAAATATCCGCGTGACAATATTAAAAGCGGATGAAAGAAAAATAATTACGCTTAAACTTAAAATATTGGAGGACGCTAATGATTAAGGCTTTCAGGAATAGAATGCTTGCCGGTCTTTTTGTAGTAATTCCTCTTGGCGTTACTTTTTGGGTTGCTTATTTTATTTACGCAAAGCTGACGGCATGGGCTGTTGACATTTTTCTCAGAATAACTCCTGCGTCCATGCACAATTTCTGGCTGGAGCAGTTTATCCGCATTGTGTCTATTTCTTTGATGCTGTTTGTTCTTTTTCTGATAGGACAGCTCGCCTCATATAAGATTGGGCAGGTTATAATCAACCTGACCGAATGGATTGTTCAAAGGCTTCCATTGGTAAACACTATTTATTCAACCATCAGGCAGATTGGCGAAGCCCTCTGGTCGCCCAAGGGCGGCATGTTCAGGCAAGTTGTTCTGTTTGAATATCCTCGCCGAGACATGTGGGTAATAGGCTTCCTCACCAACGAAAACAAGGGCTCTTTTGAAATTAATGATGAAGTGGACGATGAATTGTTTAGCATCTTTTTGCCAACGACGCCAAACCCCACAAGCGGATTTCTGCTTTTTATTCCCCGCAAAGATTGTGTGTTGCTTAAAATGTCCGTTGCGGAAGGCATGCGCATGGTCATCAGCGGAGGAGCAGTCGCTTCTGAAGTCAAAAATATTATTCCTGGAAGTTCTACTGCCGCGCCGCCTCCGCCGCCTCCTGATGCATAAAAGCAGTTAAGGAAGTCTATTCAAATAAACTCCTAAGGGCCAGCGGTCACGGCCACAGTGGATAATGTGTCCATATATTTTTTGATGGTGTTGTTAACCATTTTTAGAGAAATATTTTTGTAAATCTCATTCCTTTCCCATGGAATCTTATACCCGTTTCCATAGTATTCAGAAAGCGCGCTGCCAAATATAAGGGCGTCTATTTTTTCCATTTGCTCAGCTACGCTGTGAAAAAGGCAGGCTTTTGCATCGTCAAACTCTTTTTGTGTGAGGCCTTTTTTTATAAGTTTTTTCCGCTCTTTTTCCATATGATCCAAAACTTCCTCTGTCGCCTCAGGATGCGTTCCTGCGTAAAATGCGAGAATGCCGTCGTGAATTCCGCGGGAAGAGAAAAGTCCTGTGTAATATGCCAGGCCTGATTCGTTTCTTATTGATTTGAAAAGGCGCGAAGTCTGTCCGTTAAAGGCTGGGTAAAAAATATCGAATATAAAATTGTCGTCGTCCAAAATAGAACAGGCAGGCATTCCGAACATAACCACCGCCTGTTTGCGTGGAACTTTTACTTTTTCTAAAACAGGCTTCCTGGGAAATACAGGCTTTGGGATATCAAACTTGTCCGGCAAATTGTTCCATTTGACCGCATTGACAAGCTTTTGGATCTTTGCGTTTGTTTTCTTTGCGTCTATGTCGCCGGCTATTCCAAATACAGCTTTTTGGGCGACAAGGCATTTCGAAAAATAAAACTCGCTCAAGTCTGCTTTCGAAAGATTTGCCACGCTCTTTTCAAATCCGGCCGCGGGGTGGCTGTATGGATGTTTTTTGTACAAAAGCTTGCACATTTTGTCTTCTGCCGCATTTTGCGGGTTAAGCTTTCTTGACTTAAGGGAGTCTATTATGTTGCTTTTTTCCCTTAGAAATTCCTTCTCAGGGAAAGTTGGCTCTTTGATGATTGACTCCAACGCTGAAAAGGCTATGTCTAGCTTGTTTTTGTGGCAGTTGAAGCGGAGCGTCAGCGAGTTGTTGCCGCTGCTTATGCCTAAATCTATGGCATTGTTGTCGAGGAGCGCGGCAAGTTCGTTTTCTGTATATTTTTTTGTGCCCGTTGACAAGGCGGACGCAATAAAGCGAGTTATGCCTGCGTTGGCGTCGATTTCTTTTATCACGCCTCCAGGCAGGATCAAGCAAAAATCAACAAGAGGCAAATCGTTGTTGACGTAGCTTATAATCTTTTGCCCGCTCGGCAGCTTTTCGAGTTTTGGCTTGGGAGAAGGCCTCAGCTCTTTATTTTTTTTAAGCTTTGCGGATATTTCATTTGTTTTCTCTGGCAGCAGAGTGACAAGAGTGGAGCTGTCTCTTCCCAAGTATTTGAGGGCAACTTTTTGTATGTCGTCCCTTGTCACTTTTGCTATGTCATCCAGATATTTGTCGGCATAATCCGGCGAGCCATATCCTATGACTGTGTTTCCGATTATCCGCGCCACTCCATTGTTTGTGCGCAAGCTTCTGATATAATCGGTCACTTGCTGGGCCATTTCGCGCTCCAGTTCGCTTTTCTCTATTTTTTCTTGCCGGACTTTCTCCACTTCCGCAAAAACAGCCTCCTGCAATTCTTCCAGCTTATTAGGCGCGCAGATGGCGGCAACTCCGAAAAGCCCGCAGAAGTAAGGCGTGTAATTGAAAGAGCTTATATTGATGGCCAGCTCTTTTTCATCCTGAAGGGCGCTTTCCAGGCGAGAGCTTTTGCTGCTGCCCATTATTGACGAAAGTATGTCCAGGGCAGGGATGTCAGAATGCGTCGCGTCAGGGATTCTGTATCCTATGGAAATCCTTGAAAGAGGGTCCTTGAAATGATATTCAGACGCCCTTGCGCAAAGTTGTTTTGGCTCTTCGGGAAGAATGGGCTCTGCCAATTGTCCAATGGGCCAGTTGTCCAGCCTGTCTTTGACAAGCTTTGCCGCGAGGGCCGCGTCAACGTCGCCTGAAATGACAAAAAACAGCCGATCCGGTGAATAGCGCCTGTGGTAATAGTCGACCATCATCTGCCGATTTACCTTTTCGATTTTTTCATGGTATCCTATGATTGGATGGCGCACTGGATGAGTCCTGTACATGTTAAGCCACAGCTTTTCCGACACAACGCTCGCTGGACGGTCGCGGTACATGTCGCGTTCGCGCAGAATGACGTCCTTTTCGCTTGCAAATTTTTCTTTGGGAAACAGGGGAGCGCTCACTATGTCGGCCAGCATGTCCACCGATGACTCAAAAGCCTTAGAGGGGCCTTCAATATAATAGACAGTGCTTCCGAAAGATGTGTATGCGTTTATGTCCCCGCCAAAGCTGTGGACAGTCTCGGATATTTTTTGACGGGGATATTTTTTGGTTCCCTGAAACACCATATGCTCAAGAAAATGCGAGAGGCCGCTGCCCAGAAAATCGCCTTCATGAATGCTTCCGGTTTTGACCCAGGCTTGAACCGAGACAATGGGGGCTCCTTTTTTTTCGTTGACGAACACGCGCAAGCCATTGTCGAACACGGTTTCAGAAATTTTGCCTATTCCGTGTCCAGAAGAGAATGATGATTTTTTTTTCATATTTTAAGCTATAATGGGTGGGTTGTAGGGTTTGTTTTTTTTATGCGCAAACGGCTTTGCAAGAGCTTCGTCAAAGTTATAATCTATTGAAAAATCATTGATGGAGTCTTTTTCGTTGGCTCTCAAAAGCTTATTCGACACCATATTGAAAACTACGTTGCCTATGGAATTTGCGTCGGTCAATCCCCAGCTTTTCAACACTTCGCCAGCCATCGGCCCGAATTCCTGAACAGCGTATTCACTTATTCCATTCAAAAGTTCCCTGGCGGAAATATGCCGCTTGGATTGGTCGCGTTCCCTGGCGCGATTAAGTTTGCGCGAAGTATAGTTTACTGCGTCGCTTATAAATTCATAAGCATCCGCCGCATAGCGGGGGTCGGCGACAACTATTTCCGCAACTTTTTCCCTTAATTTTTCGTCCATAACAAATTATCTCTATTTGCGTGTTCAGGCGATTTATTCACTGATTTTATTATGATACTCAATAACTCGCCTATTTCAACCTTAATTGGCACAATAATGTCAGGGTAATCTGCCTCAAAATGCAAATGCGGCTTCAATGCTTTTAGGCAAGAAGCCGCAAATTGCTATATGACTTGCTTAATTTGAGTAGACTCCTGTTATTGCGACTATTACCGGTATTGCGCCTGAGCCTTCGCTTATTATGTCAATTGAAACTATCCTTGCGTGAGCTCCCAGCTTGTTGGATATTGACCATTCGTGATGGAAAATACACACTTCATCTGTGTGCAGGTTGGGGAGGCGGAAGGCCACCTTTGCATCTGGAAGATCTTTTGGATAATACCAGTCCGCAATATTATACTTGTCTTTCACTTCAATTTTTTCTTCGGAGCCGTCGGCATAGTGGACCACATATTTGAACACAGGCTTGTTTCTGGCAAGGTAGGCGTTTGTGGTCATGTGCAGAAAATGCAGAATTGAAAGCCTTTTGCCTTTTCCGTCTTTGCCAATTGCAATTCCTTTCACTTCTTTCGGGAAATATTCCCGCATTTTCCCGCCAAGGACAATGCAGCTTTTGTCATTGTTTTTTGCAGCGTCAAGAATATGGAAAGGAATATTATTCGCGACATAATCTCCGCCTTTAAGCATGCGCAAATCGTTGTCGCCTTCATCGGTGAACCCGCCTTTTTGGTCACCTGCATCTTCGTCCTTGAAGCTGCGGTTTGCGTAAGGGGCGAGATCAACAGAATAAAAGCCCACCCAGTCGGACGGATTCGCTTTTTTTACTCCTGCCACAGCTATTGACTCAGAGCTTTCCTTTATTGCAGGAATGGACTGCTCAAATATTTTTCTAAACTGCTTTGCGTCAAGTTTTGAGTCAAAAGAAATAAAAACAGGCTCAGGTTTGACTGTCAACTCTTTGACGTTTTCTTGAATTTTGTTTGCGAAAATGTCGTAAACTGAATTCCTGGCAAGCTCAGTTGGCAAGCTTATTTTTGCGCTGTCGTCCGGATAAAGCTTTTCAAGCCAGATCACCGCCGTTGCTCCGTTATTTTTGCCTTTGAACAAATACCCTTTGAGGCGCTTTTTGAAAACAACTTCTCCAAGTGGCTTTTTGCCTTCCATGAAGCGGTTTGAAGCGGCCATAGATACGGAAAGCGGAATGGGAGAGCAGTCAAACTCGCATGGATGGCAAGAATATGTTGAGTTGCCTCCAAACAGGTGGAATATATACTTTACTCCGGCGGAGTAATGAGCAGTCAGAATTCTGACCATTACTGCCGCCTGCTCGCGTCCATCGGGTGACTTTCTTCCGTCACGATAATTCACATTTTTTATGTTTTTAGGCAGCGTGTACATGGTGGACGGAGGAGTCAGAGATGATTCGTCGTTCCATATTTCTATATCTTTTTCGCCATATTCTTTTATTAGTTTTCTGATTTTGGCAAACCATGAAAAAAAGCTGTTTTCCGGCGAGGAAATCAATTTGTTAGAAAAGCAGTATTGGTGAAAAGAAAGCACGTCCATATATTTCAACGCGCCAAGCTTAAAGGTATCCCTGTACCATTTTTCTCCAATGCATTTAGGGGGGCCGCATAAGCCGACCACTTTAATTTCAGGGTCAATTTCTTTGATTGCCTTGTAAGTTCTTTTCAATATCTCCACATATATTTCAGGATTCTTTCTAAATTCATAGTAAGGCTCGTTTCCAACTTCCCAATAGCGAATATGCCCTTTGCTTGCCTTAACCATGGGAATAACATAAACATTAAGCCACACATCCATATATTTGTCAAAATCTTTTTCCCAATTTAGATTTGCTTGTTTTTTTCCGCGGCTGCTGAGGAGAAGACTACCGAGCGGAGTAAATCCGTGTTTTTTTTCTCTTTCCTCGCCTTCTTTTAAATAATCAAGATCCAATTCCCCATTTTTCATGACCCTTGAAAATCTGGTGTCAGTGAATCCGCAATGCCTGCGATGCCATGTCAAACCGCATGCTTTTGCCAGCTTAATTCCCCATGGGCGCGATGAGATTCCAGTCGCTCCAAGCATGCCATTGGATGGATGTTCAGTAAGTGGCTTTGGCAAGACGGAAAACAAGGCTTCGCCTCGGCTGATATTGCCGCCTTTGTCCTTTGCGGAAACTTCAAGACGGTATGATCCATTTCTCATGATGTCAAAAACAAATGGATGCTTAAAGTCTTTGGAGGATTTGGCTTGGAACTTGCCTTTCTCCATTTCTTTGCCGCTTTCGTTGACAATCCGCCAGTCTACAGAATACTCTTTTTCCTCCGGCAGCGGATTGAGGCATGTCATTTTAATATTGACTTTTTCGCCATTAAAAACAAAAAGCTTTGGACGCTCAAAATTCATTTTAAAACTGCCTTTCGCCATCGGCTTTGTCTCTGATTTTATTTTTGAATGGGAGGTTTTGCTTTCTATCAAAACAGGAATATTTTTTGAGACAGGAGCTTTTCCAACGCCCATCCTCAAGGACAAATTGAATTCACAGCCACGGGAAGTGTTGAATGACACAACGTAGCGGATAGCTTTTCTGGCACTGTCGCGATAGTCCTGCAGGTGCGCTCCATGGGAGCCAGTGAACTCGAGCCCGTCAGAGGCAATAAAAAGCTTGTTTTTTCCTTTGATTTCAAGAACTCCGCTTTTTAGAGAGACTATATGTCTTTTTTTTGTTTCTGTTGTGATTTCTTTAGCCTTTTTTCCATTGACTAATATTTTAGCTTTGCCTTCTTTTCCCAAAATAAATTCCGGCTGAATATAAAAGCCTATTTCTCCATAGCCTGGAGCCGGTTTTATTTTGAATTTATATTTCAAAATCAGACCTTCAGGGGTAAGGTTAACAATCCTTTCGCCGTTGATTCCATTTTGTTCTTTGGTAAGTATTTGAATTGTCGATGCGCCCTTTTTTTTCTGTTGGCTTTCAACATTTTCAAAATTGAATCGAAACTTCATTTTGCCGTCTTTTTTGTGCCATATGCCAAGGTAATATTGATTGAATACTAGTTTTTCCTTGCAGTATAGAGCATCCGGGTGAAAAATATAATTTCCAGCAGAGAGCGCGTCATCGGATACAGCAACTACTTGAAAAAGACAAGCAATAATGCCTGCTAGCAGAATTTTGGAGTTGATAATAAGGCGTGGTTTCATTTTGGTTCCTTTTATATTTTTAATAAATTCAAATTATAATTTTCCTGAGAGCGAAAACATTAAAGTGTCGCCGAATTCCATATCAAGCTCTACGCTTTTTATGTCATGCCCATAATATTTCTGTTGATAGACTTCAAACGGACTGCATGAAGACTTAAAGTTAATTGTTCGCTTGCCTTTAAATGTGGAATGAATGGTTAAAAAGTTTTCATTGGCGTATATTACATCATCGCTCTCGCAATAGACATGGCATCCTGCATTTTGGGCTATCTGCCGCAACACATTGCTTCGCAGTGTCTTTGCTCCACAGTAAATGGATGTGTGTGAGGAGCATTCTTTTGCCGCCAAGGCTGGCTTATGGCTGGAAATGTAGCGTCCGAGAACCTGCGCTCCATGATCGTCTGGATAGATAACGGGATAGACATATTGATATGTATTTCCTGTTACATTATGCCCGTTGGCATTGTGTGTCATTAAGCGATCAAAATACCCATAGGTTCGTCCTCTGTCGATGTCGCCGAGCAAGTCATCTTGATGGCGAATAAGTTTAAAGCGCGCGCTGTCTCTATTTGGATCCATTTTCATTTTTATACCGGTTAGATCTGAAACGTTTTCCACGCTTAATTTGGGGCTGCAGTCTGGATTAATAAGCCCCTGGGCGTACATCCAAAGGACAGTTTGTCCATTCTTTTTTACTTTTTCATCAAAAGCTTTTCTGTCTTGATCTGAAAGCCAGAAGGCGTTTACGCAAATGTAAAATTTATAATCGGGCATGGATTCATGGGACAAATCATCGTGAAAATAAAAGTCAACCGGCGCGCCTATATTTGCAAGCTCCATCGTTCGGAAGTAATCGCATGTGTCCCGAAGGGTGTTAACCGATGCGCAACTGACTGACTCCTGATCAAATAAAACAGCAATCTCGTTATGCTTGGCGCGGTCCCGCTTGAAGGCCATGTGAGCAATTTCTTGTTGTCGCTTGAACAATTTGAAAAATTCCGAATGATTATACCTTGAGCCCCAGTAATCATAAATTTGTGATGCCGGCTGATCAAACCACCAGGCGTAAGTGTCTTCACAGATGTTTCGGCCAAAATCACGCTTCAAAACGTTAATTGAATCCTCTGAGTCTATCAGCTGACATAGCGTCGAAGAGCGCCCCGGCTCCAAGTAGGTTCGCGTGTCTTCCTCCACAAAAAATATTTTATTACGCAACAAAAATGAGTCTTGTATTTCACGCTGGCCGGTGTGTCCTCCGGGCTGGCGGTTGTAATAAACTCCTGGCGCGGCTAGAAAATCAATCGCGTTGGAATCCAGAATTTTCAATACGGAGCCACAAGTTGCGGCGCTGTTGTAGTTTGTGCAGCCATACGACCCATAAAATGCTCCTGTCAGCAATTTACTTTCACTTTTTTCTTTTATAAGCTTTGCAAAATATATGATTGAGTTTGCCACTCCCTCATGCCATGCCTGATAAAAATCAGCAACATGCATATACTTGTCAACATCTAGAAAAAAGCCTTTATTTGTCCCATTTTTGGGAGAACTAAGAGGAAGAACCGGATGCGCAAACTTTTTATCAAGCATAGCGCAAGCTGAATCAATCCCGGAAAAATAGTGTTCATCTGGAGTTGGAATTTTCAAGTTGTCAAAACTGGCCGCTGGGTCTTGCCAGGCTTTTCGCAGCGCTTCTTCCGAGCTATATTTGCATCGCATGATTTTCGAGAATTCCCGCTTGAAAGCAGGGCTATGGCCCATAGATTTATTCTTGCTTGCATCCAGCACAGAATGCGGGTAGTACCATTCAGAGGTTCCTCCTGCGGCAAGGAACGCGCCCGCGATGCGGTCATTGTATTCGCAGGCGTCGATTTTATCAAAGAATGCAAGCAGTTGCCTCCCTGCATCTTCGCGCCATTTGCTGGAGCAAAGTGAATACATGGCTGGCAGTTTTTTGCTGTATGTTTCAGTAAACAGGTTATATTCGCAAAATGATCCATCGTTGTATTGAATCATTTCATCAGAATTTTCCATGATCCAGTCATTTGGCGGATGCAATCCCACGCGCAATATAATATATGCGTCCGGCACAGCCCGCATTATTTTTTGGGCATTCTGAAGAAAGAGGTCAAAGCCTGTTCCGTTTTTTTTGACCCAATCTAAATCACAGACCACAATAAAAATTTTAATGCCTGCCTTTCCAAGCTCTGATAAATAATCATGATCCTTGTTTTCCGTTGTCATTAACATTGGCGGGAACAGCTTGCCGTCAATAGAAATCGCGGGTGAATTATTGTGAGATATTACTTTCGCATTCATGTTTTATACCTTTTTTTACGCTGACTATAAGTCCGTTGGAAATTATCACTTTCCATGTTAGGATTTATTTTTGATAATTATTTATTTTTGGAGAACCCAGTCCTGGGTGTATTCAGCAGTTTCATCTTTTGTGTTGGTTGCGTCTTTTTTCCGCCCCTGACAATGCCCGTCCGCAAAAAGGCCATTATATTTGCCGCGATGCCATCCCACTGCAATATTATAATACCAATAAGCTCCGCCTTCGGAGCTGGTCGTGGTCATTCTTGACACCGGGCGCCAATCGCCCACCCCTGGGCTTGGTTTGCTGTCGGCCAGCAATAGCGTGTTTCCTTTCATTGCAAGCTTTCTAGGATGCTTTACGCAATCTCCTGTCCACGACACTCCTCCGTGGTTATATGCTTCTGTCCATCCTCCCGAAGTGGGTGAATATGAAGTTGCTATTCCATTTGCGCCCGTCCACTGAGCGAGAGCAGTCGGGCAAGTGTACACATTTCCCTGACCTTTCTGCCAGTAAAGCTTTTTGTAGGAAGGATTTGACGTGTAGGGGCCGAGATAAGCCACCCAGCATCCGCTTATGCCTTCAATGGTATATTCAGGCAAAACGACAGGCAAATATTGCTCGTTGTCGCCAGCGTACATGTGCAGAGCCACGCCGATTTGCTTCAGATTTCCGATGCAGCTTATTGAGCGCGCCGTTTCTCTTGCCGTTCTCAGAGCTGGCAGCAGCATGCTTGCCAGTATTGCTATGATGGCAATCACGACGAGCAATTCAATAAGTGTGAACATCTTACGCTTTTTCATGCAGGAACCTCGTGTTTTATTTTGATGTTTGTCAGGGAGCTCTTCTCAAACTGACAGGCATGGCTTATCATTTGCCGAATGCGGTCCACAGCCTCGTCCGTGTCAAAGTCGTTGAGCATTAATTTTCTGGACAGGCAATAATCTGTTTCATGAACAATTCTGGTATTCTTCTCCGAATCAGGCTCCTGGCAATAGCAAGGAAGAGTGTCGTAAAAAGGTTGAAACTCGGGATGCAATTTAATCATATCTCTGAAGTGAGCAAGGTTTGCGGGCACAATTCCCATTTTATAGGCCAGTTCAGGAAGGGCTTTGCTTGAGAAGATGGTTTCCATGGCCTTTGCGCATACTTCTATATTATCCATTTTTCCGTTGGGAGCTATTCCAAATCCAATAGAGCCCACTGCGCTTTTTGAAGAGCCCATTTTATTTGCTGCAGGCATTGGAAGCAGCATGCATTTCATGCTGGGATTATATTTGTCCATTTCAGTCGGTATCCATGAGCGCGCAGATAAATTCAAGAGATACTTGCCAGAAACAAACGCGTCAGGAGAGCTTGCCTCGCCGTTTCTTGCATAGCCATTCTCATATAATTCAGAAAAGAAACACACTAGTTCTTTCATGCCTTCAGCGTCCACTTCGTCGCAAGAGCTTGAAAAATTCCCACTTGCCATAAGATAATAGGAAAGGTTGGTGGTAAAAATTTTGCCGCCTTCAAGATGAGCCGCGAAAAGAGTTTTGTCATTTTTGTCACGCCATTTTGTGAATGTCTTGCACCAGCTTAATACATCGCTCCAGATTTGCGGAGGCTCTTCCAGCGGCAAGCCAGCTTTTTTTGCCAAATTTTCATTTATCGCAAACACGGTTGGACACATAAAAACCGGGAGCTTGAAAATACGCTCAACTCCGTCTGATCCTCTGAACGAAGACCTTATTGGATCAGGAATGCAGTCGAGGAATTTTGCTGTAAAAGAAAGCTTGTCAAGCGGTGTTATTATTTCCTGCTTCGCCATGTCGCTGAAGTTGCGATCCGTCAAAATCAAAAAAGGCATATTGTTTTTTGCCAGTATTTGCTTGATAGCGAATGAGTCAAGCCTTTCCATTTTTGCATTGGCCACGAAAAGTTTTATTTTAAAACCATCCTGACAAGAGTTTATATTTTCGATAAATCTGGAAAAAACGCGCTTATGAAATAAGCTTCCAACCAGAAGTCCTATTTCTTTTTGGCTCTTTAAGTCTTTTATATAATTGCCGCTGCCGTGCCGTTTCTCAATTATGCCTTCGTTGCAAAGAAGCTCAAGCGCTTTTCGCACCGATGTGATGCTGACCTTATGCTTTTCGCAAAGATTGCGCTCGGAGGAAAGTTTTGCGCCGGGGGACAGCCTCCCGGCCGTGACATCTCCGAGAATCTCTTTGTATATCTGTCTGTAAACTGATTTAGTCATGAATGATAATTATTTCTTTGTAACTGATAACTATCACTTAGTATAATGGATTTCCTCTCCTTTGTCAAGGGTCGAAAATTTATTTATTCGTCAAGATATGAGGGGGCGTACTCCTTCAGTGAAGCTTGCGCAACTGACAAGCTTAGCTTATTTTTCGCATGGAATTCCGCATCCATTGTTTTGTCTGAAGTGAAAGTCAGGCAATTTGACTATGTCCTTTTATGTGTTCTGTCATGTGAAGGCAGTTGGCAATGTCTAATCGCCCTTGTTTGGCTTTATCGTAATCTCCATGGCGCGCGGTCAGAATGATCAACCATGATTTTTGTATTGGGTCAATCCATATTGTATTGCCGGCCCATCCTGAATGATAAAATGTTGCTTCTGACATCCACCCAGGGCGGAAATCAGGATTCATATTCCAACCAAATGAGTGTGGCGGAATTGCAGGAATCGGCACGCAGTTTGTGGTTAATTCCGTAAAGCTTGATTGAGAAAAAATTGTATTTTCAGCATCCAGCAGAGCATTGCATAAGGTTGCCAGATCTGAAGCAGTGGAGAATACTCCGGCATTGCCGATTGCCCGTTTTCTGCCGCTCATAAAATAAGCGTTAAAATCAGATATTTGGCCGGGGGCGATAGTCAACGGCTCAGTTACCCTTTCAGTGCAGCTTATCGGCCCCCAGCAAGTGTCACTCATTTTTAAGGGAACGAAAATATTATCTGCGCAAAATTGATCAAGTTTTTCTCCCGCAACGCGCTCCACAATCAATCCCAGCAGAATGAATTCAAGGCAACTGTAGCGCCACACTGTGTCCGGTTTGGCATCCTGACGCAGTGTTTTTAAAATATCTTCCGGCGCTTCTGTTTCAGCGGTGAATGGATTATAGGCAAGCCCTGAAGTGTGTGTGGCCAGTTGTCGGACAGTCACTGAATCGCTTATCTTGCCGTGACATTCCGGCAAATAATGAGTTGCGCGTTCGTTAAAATCCAGCAGGCCCCGGTCCATGCACAGTGCGCAAGCTGATGCTGTGCCCACTGGCTTAGTTATGCTGGCAATGTCAAAAATGCTGTCAAGCCGCATTTTGACGCCATCACGCGCTTCGCCGAAGGCCTCGTGGAAATGGATTTTTGTTTTGCAGCCAGCCATAATTACCGCGCCTCTGATTATTTGTTGGCTTATTTGTGCCGCAATTATTTCTTTGTATTGCATTTTTTCTTTTTTGTAATTGGTTATAAATTTAGAAAAAGCTGATTTTTTACAGTTTTTCTATTCCTATTATGGATATGTCGTCCTGCTGATGTTCGCCTGTGGCGATGAGCGCGTCCGAGAAAATCTTTCCGCTTGCGTCAATAATATTCTTATTTTTGAATTCCATTGCGCATGCGTAGAAAAGCGGCTCCACTCCGATCATTTCGCCGGAACTGTCAAGAATGTCAGTTATTCCGTCAGTGTATGCCAGAAGCTTCATGCCTTTTTCAAAAGCTATGCCGTATGTTTTATATTCTGTTTCGGAATCAACCCCCATCATGAAGTCCTGAGTGTCAAGCGCTTCTGTTCCGTAGCCAGGGGAAAATATTATGGGCGGGCAATGCCCTGCGCTGGCATAATAAAGACGGTTGCTTGATATATCTATTTTGCCTGTCAGGGCTGTGATGAACATCCCGAATCTGTCGAAATCGTTCGCCATTATTTTATTGGTGATGGTCAGCAGTTTTCCGGGCGTTATGTCCTTGCGCAAGTGCAGGATGCTTTTAAAAACCATATGCGCCAGAAGCGTAAAGAAGGCTGCGGACATTCCTTTTCCCATCGCGTCGCAAACCATAAACCACAGGGAGTTGTCGTCAATCTGATGGAAGGCTATATAGTCGCCGCCAATTTGCAGAGCCGACTCAGAGCGCGCATACAAGAGGTAGCCTGGGATTTCAGGCGGGGCATTTGGCACAATATTGTTGTGCATGTTTACGGCGGTTTTCATTTCTTTTTGAGACAGCGCGGATTCCGCCATATACTCGTGAATAAAAGGATGCGCCTCAAGTTCAAGATCTGCTTCAAATGAAACTTTTTTTCTGAGAATAAGCACGTTCAGGCCGCTTTCGCGGGAAAAGGAAATATCGTCCATTATTGATTTGATAATGAAAAGGCCCCGGCCGCCTTCGGGAATGTTGATTATGTCATCTTTCAGATCCGGCTCGATGTAAGGAAAAGATGAAGGCGCATAAGGAATTCCTGAATCATATATTTTGATTTCGAGCGAATCGCTCAGCCGTGTTATGCTAAGCTCTATCGGGTTGCCTTTTTTTCCGCTGTAAGCGTGCTCCACTGTATTATTGGCCGCTTCAACTATTGCCAGCTCAATAATGTCTATATCGTCTTTGTTAAAAAGGCTGTCGCAAGCGTCGCGGCAAAATCTCGCAATTTTCCTGACATTTTCGTATGAGCTTGGAACACATACGCGTCTTTGCTCGCCGAATTCCATGATTATGCGCTCAGCTTGGACTCAGCTTCATTGACAGAGTCATAAATGTCAAAAAGGCGGTAGAGTTTAGTAAGCTCAAATATCTGGCGAACTTGTTTGGAGAGAGAAGCCAGCGCAACTTTTTTATTATTGGCCTGAGACGCGGCTTTCAAAATGCTGACCAAGGCTCCCAAACCGGCGCTGTCAAGAAACGTAGTTTCTGAGAAATCAACAATAATGCCGACTGATGACGCACTCAACGCAGTAAGAGACTCTGCCTTGAATTCAATTACATTTGACGAGTCAAGTCTTTTGTCCACTTTAATTATATTATGCTTTGTTGTCATTATTGCCCTTAATCATGCAAGTTTGATATAATATCACTTTTAAAATAACACTATTCAGGCCTTATTCAAGAAATGGGAGAGCCTTTTTTTTTGAATAAAAAATATTAAATAAAGGACTTGACATAATGAGTTAATATTGCTATAATAGCAATATGAAAAAACTTCCAGCACAACCTGTAGGCGGATTGATAGACGGATTAGCGGTGATAAACGAGCTTGCCGTAGCCAAGGAGCCGTTGTCATGCATTGTTCTTTCGGAGAAATTGGGAATTGAAAAAACCCGAATGAACCGCTTGTTGAAAACTCTTGATTACCTCGGTCTTGCGGACAGGGCAAAAGGCAGAAAATACCGGATAGGCCCTGGCATGCATATTTTGTCTGTGCAGAGCATGCTTGGCTCGGGCTTGATTGCAAAATCGTTGCCAGCGCTTGAAGATCTGCGCAGGCACGGACTCACTGTCGCTTTGGGAACGCTATGGCGCGACACAGTTTCTTATCTTTATCATGGAGGGCCGGATATTTCGCCTTTTGAGAGCATCGGGAGGCTTTCTTTGTATCCGGCCACTAAATCCAGCGTGGGCATGGTTTTGCTCTCGGAAAAGGATGATGATGAAATTTCCGCGCTTTTTGAAGGCAAGGATATTCCAAGCTATGGCAATGACTTTGTCAGTTTGCTTAAAGACCTTCAATCAATAAAAAACAATGGCTTTTCAGCTGTTCAAACAGCGGAAAATATTTTTAGCATCGCGGTGAATCTTGGCTCGCCTTCATACGCCGCCATCGCTTTGTCGGGAAATATGAAAAAGGAAGAAATTCAAAAATATTTGTCCATCTTGAAAAAAGCCGCCCAAAAAATAGAAGAGGATTCTAATGAAGACAAAAAAGCATGAAGTCGATTTCTGTGTTGTGGGAGGAGGCTTGGCCGGACTCTGCGCCGCAGTAGCATGCGCTCGAAAAGGGTTTCAAGTAGTATTAATGCATGATCGTCCCGTTCTGGGAGGAAACGCATCCAGCGAAATTCGCATGTGGGTGTGCGGCGCGCATGGAAAAAACATGCTGGAAACAGGAATAATTGAAGAGGTGCGGCTTGAGAACCTGCATCGGAACAATTATCCCAATTATTCAATTTGGGACAGCATTCTTTACGAAAAAGCGGCGTTTCAGGAAAACTTGACGCTTCTTTTGAATTGTTCCTGCAATGATATTGTGATGGAAGGGGACAGAATTGTTTCTGTAAAGGGCTGGCAGCTCACAAGCGAAACCTGGCACGAAGTGAAAGCCGCATGCTTTGCGGATTGTTCCGGAGACAGCATTCTTGCCCCGTTGTCAGGCGCGGAGTTCAGATACGGACGCGAGGCGTCAAGCGAATTCGGCGAGTCAATAGCCCCGGAAACAGCCGATGACAAGACCATGGGCATGAGCTGCCTCATTCAGGCTCGCGAAACCAATGAGCCTCAAAAATTCATCCCGCCAACTTGGGCTAACAAATACATTTTCGACGATGATTTTCCCCATCGGGGTCATCTGCTGGAAAAATACCAGAATTTCTGGTGGCTGGAAATAGGCGGCGAAAATGACTCGATACATGAAGCTGAAAGCAATCGCGATGAACTTCTTAAAACAGCTTTTGGCGCATGGGACCATATCAAAAATCACGGCGCACACGGAGCTGAAAACTGGGTTCTGGACTGGGTCGGCTTTCTGCCAGGAAAACGGGAAAGCAGGCGATGCGTTGGCGACCATGTCCTTACCCAGAACGACGTGCGTTCCGAGGGGCGTTTTGACGATTTGTGCGCGTATGGAGGATGGTCTATGGACGACCACCATCCGGCTGGATTCAGGCATCTGGGAAAGCCGACAATTTTTCATGAGGCGCCTTCTCCCTACGGCATCCCGTATCGCTGTCTATATTCAAAAAATATTGAAAATCTTTTCTTTGCCGGACGCAACATCAGCGCGACGCACGCAGCTATGAGCTCCACAAGGGTAATGGCCACATGCGCCACTCTCGGACAGGCTGCGGGGACTGCGGCGGCTATAGCCCTGAAGCATAAATTGTCTCCGCGCGGCGTTTATGAGCAGAAAATAAACGAGCTAAAACAGCAGCTTATGGAAGACGACTGTTGCCTGCCGTGGAATAAAAGAGAGCTTTCAGGACTCACGTCAAAAGCTAAATTGAAAGCGTCTTCAGGAGAGCCGGAAGCGTTGCGGAACGGCATTGACAGACCCGTTGGCGACGATCTGAACGCATGGACGACAAGCGCGGGCGGATGGGTGGAATTCGGATTTGACGAAGCCGTCCATATAAGCCGCCTCAGAATAGTGTTTGAGAGCGATCTCAATCGCGGCATTTTGAATATGCCAAGCTCATATCCTTTGGAGTTTGAACGATTCGACGTGCCCTC